>CAZXRS010000147.1:0-5645 GCA_964642635.1 uncultured Bifidobacterium sp.
ACGCCCGCCCTCTTCGTCCTCACCCTTCAGCATCTGGCTGACGAACTGAGGGCTGCATGACTGTGTCATCACCGCTGCTGAAGAATATTCAGCAACAACTGCGCGAACTCGATGCACGACATCTGACGCGTCAGCGCCGAATTGTCGAGACACCGCAGGCGCCGCGGATGACCGTTGATGGCCAGCCCTTGCTGGCGTTCTGCAGTAATGACTATCTCGGTCTCGCTGCCGATGCACGCGTGATCGACGCAATGCGTGAAGGTGCATTGATGTACGGTGCCGGCAGCGGTGCGTCGCATCTGATTTCTGGTCATTCAGCCGCGCATGCTGCACTCGAACACGGCTTGGCAGAGTTTATGTCGCCCTGCATACCGTCTGCATCGACCTTGTATTACTCGACCGGTTATATGGCCAACCTCGCGGTGCTGTCTGCACTGGCCGGCAAGGATGCTGAGATATTTTCCGAAGCATTGAATCACGCATCGCTGATCGATGGTGCTCGATTGGCGCGTTCCAAGCTCCGCGTGTTTCCGCACAAGGATCTTGCGCAGCTTGCGATGTTGCTCGAGCAGAGTGACGCGCAAGATAAGCTGGTAGTTACTGACAGTGTGTTCAGTATGGATGGTGACATTGCGCCTTTGCGAGAGCTGCTTGCGCTGTGCGAACGACATGGTGCATGGCTAGTGGTCGATGATGCGCACGGCTTTGGTGTCCTCGGCGGGCAGGGACGTGGTGTGCTCGAACAGCTATCGTTGGCATCTGAGCAGATCATTTATATCGGCACGCTGGGCAAGGCTGCCGGTGTAGCCGGTGCATTTGTTGCTGCGCATCGCAGCGTGATTGAATTTCTTGTGCAGCGTGCTCGCCCGTATATTTATACGACAGCTGCACCACCGGCCGTGGCACACGCATTACTGGCCAGCGTAGCGATCATCAACAGCGATGAGGGACGGCAGCGTCGCCATCATCTGGCGCAACTGATTGCACGGCTACGCGAACGCCTCACACTAAAGCGATGGCAGTTACTGCCCTCTGACACAGCGATACAACCGGTCGTCATTGGCGATAATGAATCGACGATGTTCGCAGGACAAGCGCTGATGAAGCGTGGATTCTGGGTGGGTGCGATCCGGCCACCCACAGTGCCTCAGGGTAGTGCGCGGTTGCGGATTACCTTGTCAGCGGCGCATACTCCGGAACAAGTGGCTGCGCTGGCGGCGGCGATCGTTGAAATTGAGGGGCGGGCATGAGCGCGAAGTTTTCCTGCTTTATCACCGGCACCGATACCGGTGTCGGCAAGACACTGATCAGCGCGGGCTTCCTGCACGCACTTGGACGGACTGGCGTCAAGGCGGCTGGCATGAAGCCCGTCGCGGCGGGTACAGAAATACGCGATGGACAGCTGTGGAATGAAGATGTTGCGTTGCTAGCCGACGCATCGACGCTGCACTTGCCACGCGAACTGACCACGTCGTATTTGCTCAATGAGCCCTGTGCGCCGCATGTGGCCGCCAAGCTGCAGAACGTGAGTGTCGACTTTTCGGTGCTGACCCGCGCCTACCAGGAGGTGGCTGCCGCTGCCGATGCCGTGGTGGTGGAGGGCGTCGGCGGTTTTCGGGTGCCGCTCACCGACGACATTGACACTGCGGATTTTGCGGCTGCGCTGCAGCTGGATGTTATCCTTGTGGTTGGGTTGAGGCTGGGTTGTCTGAATCACGCGCTGCTGACCGCTGAAGCGATCGCGGCACGCGGTTTGAAGCTGGCGGGCTGGATCGCGAATCAGCTTGATCCGGCGATGCCACACCAGACCGATAATGTGCAAGCACTTCAGCACAGACTCGCTGCGCCGCTGCTGGGTGTCGTACCTTGGATGTCTGTACCCTCTGCGGCGTTAGCCGCTGATGTCATCGATTTTTCTCTTCTCGACGCGTGGCCGAAGCCGGTGCGTTGAGTTTTACGTTTTTGTATTGGGATTCACGTATGTCTTCGCAAACTATTGAATTCTTTGCTGCTTCCAAAAAAGTCGCTGACATGGCCAAAGCGCGCGAGGTCTGGCCCGTGTCTGAGGTTGCCGCGCTGTTCGAGCTACCGTTTAATGACCTGATGTGGAAGGCGCAGCAGGTGCACCGCGCGAACTGGGACGCGAACGAGGTCGAACTAGCCACGCTACTGTCGATCAAGACGGGCGGATGTCCTGAGAATTGTGGCTACTGTCCGCAATCGGCGCACTACGACACGGGCGTGAAGGCCGAGAAGATGATGGCCGTGGATGAAGTGGTCGCTGCCGCGAAAGCCGCCAAAGAAGCCGGTGCCCATCGCTTCTGCATGGGAGCAGCATGGCGCGCACCGAAAGATCGTGATATCGACGCCGTTGAAGACATGGTGAAGGCAGTAAAAGCGCTCGGCCTTGAAACCTGCGCGACGCTGGGTATGTTGAAGGAAGAGCAGGCGCAACGTCTTGCGTCGGCTGGTCTCGACTACTACAACCACAATCTTGATACCGCACCGGAGTTTTACGGCGACATCATTACCACGCGTGATTATCAAGACCGGCTGGACACGCTAGGGCATGTACGTGAGGCGGGGCTGAAAGTGTGCTGCGGTGGCATCGTCGGTATGGGCGAGTCACGATTGCAGCGCGCCGGTCTGATTGCGCAGCTGGCGAATCTCAATCCGTATCCGGATTCTGTGCCTATCAATCATCTGGTGGCCGTCGAAGGTACGCCCCTGGCGAATCAGGAGCCGCTCGATCCTCTGGAATTCGTGCGCACGATCGCTGTGGCACGCATCACGATGCCGAAGGCGCGCGTTCGTCTGTCGGCAGGTCGTCGTCAGCTCGGTGAGGGTGTGCAGGCGCTTTGCTATTTGGCCGGTGCGAACTCGATCTTCTACGGCGATAAATTACTTGTGACCGGCAATCCGGAAGTTGAAGAAGACCGTGACTTGCTGCAGCGGATGGGAATGCGGGGTAAGCAGGTTTGATCCTGAACCATCGATAAAAAAAACCGGGAATAGTTCCCGGTTTTTTTATTACTTGAAATTACACCCAAACGGTTTGCGCGCTACCATCCCGATCAGCGCTGATTGGCCGTGATGCTGCGTACCTTCCGTCAGCACCTGTTCATAGGCAAGTAGTTCTGAAATATCCAGATCGCCGAAAGCTTCTTGCAGCATCGTTTCGGTGTACAGATGATTTATATTCGGTGGACCACCGGTTTTGTAGTCCAGTTGTTTCGGCGTGTAGCCTTGCAGCAGTATCAGACCGTCGGGTTTTAGCGCCGACTTCATGTGCTTGAACAGTGTCGCACGTGTATCCGGATCGGCGAACTGAATGAAGATCGCGACTACAGCATCATACTCAAGTGCCTTCCAGGGATAGTCTTCCACGCCACAGACGCTGAAGTTCACTGCCACGCCATTGTGTTGCGCGAGCTTCTTCGCTTTTTCTATACCGAC
Source organism: uncultured Bifidobacterium sp. (assembly GCA_964642635.1). Taxonomy (GTDB): domain Bacteria; phylum Pseudomonadota; class Gammaproteobacteria; order Burkholderiales; family Burkholderiaceae_D; genus Pernthalerella. Next base: position 3,457 of record CAZXRS010000147.1, read on the forward strand.
TGGCGAGATGTCAAAGGCATCGACCTGCAGGCCACGTTTGGCCATCCAGACGCTATTGCGTCCTTCACCATCGGCGACGGCCAGCACGCGCATGCCCGGTTGCAGCAGGTTTGCATGCTGCGCGAGCCATGCGTTCGGCTCGGTGCCGAAGATATAGTCGTCGGTCGAGAAGCGCGAGTCCCAGGTCTCGCGGGGGTTGGCAAAGCCTTTGCGCATCTTATGCAGCCGGCTCTTCAGGTGCGGCGGCCGTTTTACATGTGCTAATGCCTAACGGCAGATAAGCCGGGCAGAAGCGGGTGGTGCCGGTCAGAATGGGCACGATGCCAATCCAGCCCCACAGGCCGATAACTCCGGTGGCTGCCAATCCAATCAGCAGGAGTCCGGCGGCGATACGCAGTGCGCGGTCAATATTGCCAACATTTGCTTTCATGGTCTTCTCCTGTAAGAGGTTGAACATTCGATCGGTATAGTCGGAGACTGATCGCCGAGCACTGGCAGCTCTGGCGACGCTGGGCCGAAACCGGTTTGTGCAGTCGCGACGGGATCGGACTAACACCTCGAATAATATATCAGAAAACATATTATACTTCAATAAAGTGTTTTTAGGCCGGTGATGGCCGCAGACGCTCAGAATTTAGCCAGCGCCTGGTCGATATCCCACAGAATGTCATCCACCGATTCAATGCCGACCGACAGCCGGATCAGGTCCGGCGGCACGCCGGCGGCCAGCTGCTGTTCCTCGGATAGCTGTCGATGCGTGGTCGATGCGGGATGGATCACTAGCGTCTTCGCGTCGCCGATGTTCGCGAGATGTGAAAGAAACTCAACGCTCTCTATGAAACGCTGCCCGGCCGCAGCGCCGCCTTTGATGCCGAAGGACAGCACCGCACCCGCGCCTTTGGGTAGGTACTTCTGCGCCAGTTCGAAATAGCGGTTGTTCTCCAGGCCGGGGTAATTCACCCAGGAGACCTTAGGATGCTCGGACAGGAATTGCGCGATTCTCATGGCATTGCTGCAGTGGCGTTCCATACGTAGGTGTAGTGTCTCCACACCTTGTAGCAGCAGGAAGGCATTCATCGGCGACAGCGCGGGACCGAAGGTACGCAGACCTTCCATGCGGCATTTCATCGTGAAACCAAAGTCGCCGAAGGTTTCGTAGAAGCGCACACCGTGATAGCCCTTCGACGGCTCAGTCATACTGGCGAACTTGCCATTGCCCCAGTTGAACTTGCCCGACTCGGCGATGATGCCGCCCATGGTGCTGCCATGGCCGCCAAGGAATTTGGTCGCTGAATGCATCACGATCGCCGCGCCCCATTCAAAGGGTCGGCACAGATAGGGTGATGCAAACGTATTGTCGATGAAGAGTGGCAAATCGTGCGCGTCGGCAATCGCTGCGACTTTTTCAATGTCGAGCACATTCATGGACGGATTGCCGATGGTCTCCGCATACAGCAATCGGGTCTTGGGCGTAATCGCTCGCGCAAAATTTTCCGGCTCATCACTGTCGACGAACACGGTATTGATACCGAGCTTACGGAAATTCACATCAAGCTGAGTATGCGTGCCACCGTACAGCGTGCGCGCAGCGACAATCTCATCACCTGCTTCGCAGATATTCAGCATGGCGATCATCTGCGCAGCCATGCCGCTGCCCGTCGCTACGGCAGCGCGTCCGTTTTCGAGTGCGGCAACGCGCTCCTCTAACACGGCAACCGTTGGATTCGATAGCCGCGAATACACGTTACCGAAGGTCTGTAGATTGAATAGGCTGGCGGCATGCTCGGCACTATCAAACACATACGAGGTGGTCTGATAAATAGGCACCGCACGCGCACCGGTGGCAGCGTCGGGTATCTGGCCTGCGTGCAGGCACAAGGTGTCGAAGTGGTAAATGTGGTCTTTGGACATGGCAGCTGCAGCCTCAGATGGGGCGGCGGGAGGAGATGACTTTGGTGTTCACGCCGAACCAGCCGAGTCCGCCGAACAGTCGCGCATATTCGATTTTCACGCAGCGGTCCATTACGACATCGAGACCGCCTGCTAGTGCGATGCGCTCGGCTTCTTGATTCACGACGCCCAGCTGCAGCCATAGCACTTTCGCGCCAATGGCAACGGCATCCTGTGCAATCGGTACGCAATCCGCTGGTTTACGAAAGACATCGACGATGTCGATCTTGTCCGGAATC
>CAZXRS010000148.1:0-5636 GCA_964642635.1 uncultured Bifidobacterium sp.
TATCGGCATGCTACCGTCGGCGTCGCTTGATGCGAATAACAAGGGTTTGTATGAGCCCTCGCACGGTTCGGCACCGGATATCGCGGGCAAGGGTATTGCAAATCCATTGGCGACGATTTTGTCTGCTGCGATGATGCTGCGTTTCTCGTTGAACTTGCCCGCTGAGGCGGATCGTATCGAGAACGCGGTCAAGAAAGTGCTGGCACAAGGGCTGCGCACGCCGGATATCTATGAAGCAGGCACGACCAAGGTCGGTACGGCTGAGATGGGTAATGCGGTGGTGAAGGCGCTGGTGTAAGAATGAAAGACCCTGGATTCCGGCCTGCGCTGGAATGACAGTGTTAAGAACTGACTGCCGTTGAACCGTCATCCCGGCGCAGGCCGGGATCCAGCGGCTTTGTGAACTCAAAGGGACGCAAAAATGAAACTCGTAGGTCTGGTAGGTTGGCGCGGTATGGTGGGCTCGGTCCTGATGCAGCGCATGCAGGAAGAAAATGATTTCGCGCACATCGAGCCGGTATTCTTCTCGACCTCGAATGCGGGCGGTAAGGCGCCGGCGATGGCGAAGAACGAATCGACGCTGAAAGACGCGAACGATATCGATGCGCTGAAAAAGTGCGACATCATCCTGACCTGCCAGGGCGGTGACTACACTACCGACATCTTCCCCAAGCTGCGCGCAGCAGGCTGGAACGGTGTCTGGATCGATGCCGCTTCTACGCTGCGTATGAAAGACGATGCCATCATCGTGCTCGATCCGGTCAACCTCGACGTGATCAAGAATGCGCTGTCCAAAGGCGTAAAAAACTATATCGGTGGTAACTGCACCGTGTCTTGCATGCTGATGGGCCTGGGCGGTCTGTTCAAGCATGATCTGGTCGATTGGATGACCTCGATGACTTATCAGGCTGCATCGGGCGGTGGTGCGCAGCATATGCGCGAACTGCTCACGCAATTCGGTAGCATCAACGCCGAAGTGAAGGCACTACTCGATGATCCGGCATCGGCTATTCTCGAAATTGATCGTAAGGTCCTGGCGAAACAGCATGCGCTGACCGCCGACGAGACCAAGCAGTTCGGTGTACCGCTGGGCGGCAACCTGATTCCGTGGATTGATAAAGATCTTGGCAATGGTCAGTCGCGCGAAGAGTGGAAGGGCGGCGCCGAGACCAACAAGATTCTTGGCCGCGGCGAAGCCTTCGGTGCGGGCGCGAAGCCGGCCATCGCAGTCGATGGATTGTGCGTGCGCATCGGCGCGATGCGCTGCCACTCGCAGGCGCTCACCATCAAGCTGAAAAAAGATGTGCCGCTCGATGAGATCAACGACATCATCGCCAAGGACAATGAGTGGGTAAAGTTTGTACCGAACACGCGTGACGCATCGATGCATGACCTGACGCCGGCTGCCACTACGGGCAAGCTGACGATTCCGGTCGGGCGCGTGCGCAAGATGCAGATGGGCGGCGAATATATTTCGGCCTTTACGGTCGGTGATCAGCTCCTGTGGGGTGCCGCCGAGCCGCTGCGGCGTATGCTACGCATCGTGCTTGATGCCTGAGCAGTGCAGTGATCGTTCAGCACACTGTTGTTGCATCACAACCGAACCCGCGCCTTTTTCCATCAAACGGAAATCGCGCGGGTTCTTCTTTGAACGCATTCCCGTCCTTCTCTTGCGAGTTGCTTTACGCAGGTGTTAAGGTCTCGCGATGCTTTCCATCATGCGTTCTTCCCTGATACTCACCCGACTCAAGCGTGCCCTGTTGTACGGTGCGCTGTTCGTTCCACTTTGTGTTGACGCTGCAGCCTTAGGCGAAGTTACTGTTCGATCATCAATCGGTCAGCGCCTGGAAGCCGACATTGACCTCGTGCTGTTGTCTGCCGCAGAAGCGGAATCACTGGTGGTGAGGTTGGCGCCTGCCGATGCGTTCTCCGGCGCCGGTATCGACTACACCGCGTTATTGCGTTCACTGCGGTTTTCCTTGGAAAAAAAGGGAGATCGGCATCGCGTACATGTGACCTCCGAGCTTGCGGTTAGCGAACCTTTCCTCAACCTCTTGGTGGAACTCAGCGCGAATGGCTCGCGCACCATACGCCAATATGCGCTACTGATCGATCCGCCCGGTATGGAGCAAGCTACTGAAGCGAACTCGGTTACTTCCGGCGTCACTTCAGCGCCTGCGGATACAGGCAACGCGCCGGCTGCGGCAGTCCCGGTCTCCACGGCGAACACGCATGTGGTACGCAAGGGAGATACGTTGCGATCAATCGCGCATTCACTTCAACCGACAGGCGTGCAGATCGAGCAAGTGATGGTGGCGCTACAGGAGGCGAATCCTTCCGCCTTCGTCGACCGCAATGCAAACCGGATGCGCACCGGCAGTACGCTGACCGTCCCTGACGCCGGAGCTATGCGATCGGTAGATCCGGCAACAGCTCGTCGCGCGCTACGCATGCAGACGGCGGACTTCTTGCGATATCAGCGGCAGATGGCGGAGCGCAGTGCAACGGCCTCGCCCGCAGCCTCTGACCCGAAGGTGGATGTGTCGCAGCCATCGGGCAATCGCAGTAGCAGCGGTGGCGTTAGCGTGAGCACGGATGATTCGAAAGCGGTGCCTGTTGCGCAGGACAAGCTGACGCTGTCCTTGCCCTCTAAGGGAGATACCCCTGCGTCAGGCGCGCGCGATAAAGACACACTCGACAAGTTGGCAACTGAGAAGGCGCTGGCTGATGCAAATTCACGCATCGCCGCGCTGGAGAAAAATATCAGCCAGATGCAGTCCCTGCTCGAGTTGCAGAATCAGCGGCTGACCGAGGCGCAGCAGCGTGTCTCGCCGTCAGCTGACACCAAGCCTGATGCTAGACCTGATATCAAGTCTGAATCGAAGCCTGAGGCGAAGCCCGAAGCAAAAGATGCCGCAGCGACTGAATCCTCCGATGCCTCCGCTAAAGCCGAGCCCGCAACGCCAGAAACTGTCGCCACCGATTCGCCATCGGTCGTGGTTGCTAAGCCGCCAGCACCAGCACCGAAAGTTGGCAAATCGGAAGCCACGACTTTCTCGCTTGACGATGAGTTGATTAGCGCAGCCGCCGGAGGCGTTGTAGTGGTGCTTCTCATGGGTTGGTGGCTGATACGTTCGCGTCGGCAGCGTAACGACGCAGCAGTTATCGCTAAGGCTGAGCCACAGGGCGCGCAAACAGTCATCGCGGAATCGGGCGGGCGTCAGATCGATACTAACCATAGCGTTTTCCATTCGAATTTCGTACCTTCGATCAGTCAGATCGATGCCAACGAAGTCGATGCAGTCGCCGAGGCCGATGTGTACATTGCCTACGGTCGCGATGAACAGGCTGAAGAAATTTTGCTCGACGCGCTGCGCGCACATCCGCAGCGCCATGCGTTACGGGTGAAGTTGCTCGAAATTTATGCCAATCGCAACGATAAGCAGCGATTCGGCACGTTGGCCGCAGAATTGCGCGTGCTTACGCATGGTCAGGGACCAGAGTGGGTGCAGGCTGCGAAATTGGGTCAGGCACTGGATCCACGAAATCAACTCTTCGGTACACCTTCGCACACTACCATGGCGTCCGATATCGCCATGTCGGAACCTGAGAGCAGGTCGCCGGTCGACGATTTCGAACTGAAACTCGAGGGCATGCTCGAGGAGCGTCGCAAAGCGCAGTTTGATGCGCCGGCGCAGTCTACGACGACGATTTCCCACACGATCGACTTCGAACTAGCCGGCATGGGGGTGGATTCATCGCAGTCTGCGCAAGCACCTTCCGGTACAGGAAGCGAGCTAGGTGCGGATGCGTTGACAACCAAGCTCGAGTTGGCACTTGCCTGTCGCGAATTAGGCGACCACGACGGCGCACGCGAATTACTCGCCGAGGTCGCAAACGCGCGCGATGCCGAGCTGGCTGGGCGTGCAAAGAGCTTGTTGCAGCAACTCGCGTAGAATTCGGTCAGCTTGTTCTGACCTAATTCCAATTGAAACGCATCGCACTCGGCCTGCAATACGAAGGCACTTCATGGCAAGGCTGGCAGACCCAGCCACACCGGCAGACCGTGCAGGACACGCTCGAGTCCGCGCTGGAAAAATTTTGCCAGCAGCCTTTGCCCACCACGTGCGCCGGACGCACCGACGCCGGCGTGCATGCGACTGGGCAGATTGTTCACTTCGATACCGATATCACCCGTGAGCTGTTTTCGTGGGTGCGCGGCGTGAACGCATTTTTGCCGGAAACCATCGCTGTGCGGTGGGCTGCCGAAGTGCAGGGCGGTGATGACGGCTTTCATGCCCGATTTTCCGCGACCGCTCGTACTTATCATTATGTGATCTACAACCATGCTGTACGCTCGCCACTGTGGAGTGGTCGCGCTGGCTGGGTGTTCCGGCCGCTGGACGCAGATGCGATGATGCAAGCGGCTCAGCACCTGATCGGCGAGCATGATTTTTCGGCTTTCCGTGCGGCCGAGTGTCAGGCGCTCTCACCCGTACGCAACATGCACGCAATACAGGTCAAGCGTAGCGGCGAGCTGGTGGTGGTGACGCTACGTGCGAATGCATTTCTGCACCATATGGTCCGGAACATCGTGGGCTCGCTGATTCTGGTCGGCAGCGGCAACCGCTCCGGCGACTGGATTGCCGAATTACTGGCGAGCCGCAATCGCGAGCTGGCGGCGCCGACTTTCAGTCCGGACGGTTTGTACCTCGCGAAAGTCGACTACGATGCGCGCTGGGGCTTGCCGGAAGTGCAGGACTCGCTTCCATTTATCTGAACCATCATGAAACCACGTACCCGGATCAAGCTATGCGGGCTTTCCCGCCCGGAAGACATTGCTGTCGCCGTGGAAGTAGGCGCCGATGCGATTGGCTTGGTGTTTTATCCACCATCACCGCGCCATGTGACGCCCGAGCAGGCGGGTGAACTGCTGGCTGGATTGCCGGGTTTCGTTACGTCGGTCGGTCTGTTCGTGAATCCCACGCTGGAGCAGGTGCAACAGACCATTACCGCGGCCCCGATAACAATGTTGCAATTCCACGGTGATGAGACGCCGGAACACTGTGCAGCCATCGCCCAAGCTGTGCGTCGCCCTTTTCTGAGAGCGCTCAGGGTCCGCCCCGAGACGACGGCCGCAGATTTGTTAGAATTCGATCGTCTATACCGCGCTTGCAGCCCGCTCTATGCCGGGCCGCTCCTGGATACCTGGAGTGATGCGTATGGTGGCACCGGAAAGGTCTTCGATTGGTCTCTGATTCCCGCCGATATCGCGCGTCGGGCCGCTTTGAGTGGTGGCTTGAACGCGCAAAATGCGACTGACGCCGTGCGTCGGTTGCGCCCGCACGCGGTCGATGTCAGCAGTGGCATCGAATCAGCCAAAGGCGTGAAGGATGCGGCGCTGATGCGCGCATTCGTTTCAGCCGTCCGCACTGCGGACAACTCCTGAATCCTCACAGAAAGAACACCATGGATCGCATGACCGCGCCTGACGGCGCCTATCAGTATCCGGACGCGTCCGGACATTTCGGCCCTTATGGCGGCAGCTTTGTTTCCGAGACATTGACCTATGCGCTCGAAACCCTGAAAGCTGAATACGCACGCTACAAGGACGACCCCGAATTCCTGCGCGAATT
>CAZXRS010000149.1:0-5624 GCA_964642635.1 uncultured Bifidobacterium sp.
ATGGCGAATTCGGCTGGCTTCATGGGTGGGTATCCTTACACTCGTCATTCGGTGTCGGTTTCACCGATCGCGGGCAGGGGCAGTCATATGCAGCGCGATGACTGGTACACGTCGGAACGCGATCCCGCCAAGCTCGCACAACCTGAGGCCGTCGGTCGTTATGCCGCCGAGCGCGCACTTGCCCGACTGAATGCGCGTCAGCTCGATACCCGCAAGTGTCCGGTGCTATTCGAGGCGCCGCTAGCCGCTGGCTTGCTCGGGGCTTTCGTGCAGGCCGTGTCTGGCGGTGCGCTGTATCGCAAATCTACTTTCCTGACCGATTCTCTTGGTAAGCGTGTCTTCGGTGAAGATATCCGTATCATCGAAGATCCGTCAGTGCCTGGTGCAACCGGCTCTACGCCCTTCGACGAGGAAGGCGTGCGCGTTCAGAAGCGCGATGTCGTGAAAGACGGCGTGGTGCAGGGCTACTTCCTGTCGACCTACTCCGCACGCAAGCTCGGTATGCGTACGACGGGCAACGCGGGCGGCTCGCATAATCTTCAGATCCTGTCGTCGCGCACCCGTGCCTCGGATGATTTTGTGGGTATGTTGAAGAAAATGGGCACCGGCCTGCTCGTCACTGAGTTGATGGGGCATGGCGTCAACTACGTCACCGGCGATTATTCGCGCGGCGCATCAGGCTACTGGGTTGAGAATGGGGTAATCCAGTATCCGGTCGAGGAAATCACCATCGCCGGCAACCTCAAGGACATGTTCATGGACATCGCTGCAATCGGCAGCGACGTGCTGGTTCGCGGCACCAAATCCACCGGCTCTATCCTGGTCGGCAACATGACGATCGCAGGTGGCTGATCGTTGAACTGTTTCCTCGTTCGGCGATCGATTCTGATCGCCGATGAGAGAACCTCCTTGCGTCCTGCCAAGCTGAGCGCCCGCAAACCCTCCCTTTGATCGATCTCGTGCCTGCCACGTGCAGTTGATTGCGTCTTTCTAGTTGTGTTTTGTATCCCCGAGAGCGACCGCAAGATTCTGACGTGCGTTTGCAACGGTATTGCGCGTCGAAATCATTTCCGATGCCACCGGGCAAATTTGCATGGGCGTGTAGCAATGTTGCGGCTAGTGCGCGCCAACAACACTGAGAAATTCATTATGAAATAGCTATTGCTCTCGTCGAAATTGCCCTCATAAAATTGCCAAGGTTTTAACAAACCCGTGCCGAATTGCAGCGCCAGGTCGGCGAGCCGGCACAACAGTCAAGACCAGGCAAATAGGGGACACCATGAAACGTCGTACATTTATCGCTTCAGCAACTGCCGGCGTTGCCGCCGGTATCGTCGCCGCACCAGCGGTCGCGCAATCGAATCCCACCATCAACTGGCGTCTCGCATCCAGTTTCCCGAAATCACTCGATACCATCTTCGGCGCTGCCGACATCATGGCCAAGCGCGTGTCGCAACTAACCGATGGCAAGTTCAATATTCGCGTCTTTCCGGGCGGCGAGCTGGTACCTGCTCTGCAGGTGATGGACGCAGTGCAGGCAGGCACCGTCGAGATGGGGCATTCCGCTTCTTACTATTACTTCGGTAAGGATGCGACCTTCGCTTTTGATACTGCCGTGCCATTTGGTCTGACCGCGCGTCAGCAGACCGCATGGATGGATCAGGGGGGCGGTCGGCAGTTGATGCGTGATTTCTTTGCCGACTACGGCATTGTGAATTTTATGGGCGGTAATACCGGCTGCCAGATGGGCGGCTGGTTCCGCAAGGAGGTGAACCGACCTGAAGATTTGCAAGGCCTCAAGATGCGCGTTGGCGGCTTCGCCGGTCGCGTGATGCAGAAACTCGGTGTGGTACCCCAGCAGATCGCCGGTGGCGACATCTATCCGGCACTTGAAAAAGGCACCATCGATGCGGCCGAGTGGATAGGTCCGTATGACGATGAGAAGCTCGGCTTTAACAAGGTCGCTCCTTTCTATTACACGCCGGGCTGGTGGGAGCCAAGTGCTCAGTTGTCGTTCTATGTGAACAAAAAAGAGTGGGACAAGCTTCCGAAGGAATATCAGGCAGCGCTCGAAGTTGCGACGTATGAGGCGCACATCGCGATGCAGGCGATGTATGACTTCCGCAATCCGACTGCTCTGGCGCGCCTGATGAAGAACGGTGTAAAGCTGAAGAATTTCTCCAAGCCTATCCTTGATGCATGCTTCAAGGCAGCGCAGGAAGTGATCGAAGAGGAAGCATCGAAGAATGGGAAGTTCAAGAAAGTGCTCGATCCGTGGCGCCGCTTCCAGCTAGACCAGAACAACTGGTACGCAGTGGCGGAATCACCAGTGCAGACTTACCTGATCGGACGTCGCAAATCCTGAGGATGTCATGGCAAACAAAAATGCCCGCAATATGCGGGCATTTTTTTGTGGGTATCACTTTCGTGAACCCACGACCGTTGGAGTATCTTATTTCGTCACCGGCTCCGAACTCAACATAGGCTTCACTTCAACCCCTGAATCTCCTTCAGCCGGGAAATCGACATTGGGTATCTCTACACCCGCATCGCTGCCCATATCGATATTCAGTTCGATCTGTTCCTTCATATCTGTCTTGCTCGCCACTGAGATCATACTTGGGAAGGCAATAATCAGCGCTACCATCAGCACTTGTATGCCGACAAAAGGCACAGCACCCCAATAGATGTCGCTGGTTTTCACTTCCTTCGGTGCGACAGAACGCAGGTAGAACAATGCGAAACCAAACGGCGGGTGCATGAACGACGTTTGCATATTCACTGATAGCAGCACGCCGAACCAGATCAGGTCGATACCCATCTTGTCCGCCACGGGGCCGACCAGCGGAACCAGAATAAACGCCAATTCAAAGAAATCGAGGAAGAAGGCGAGTCCGAAGAACAGCAGATTCACGACGATCAGGAATCCAGCCTGACCGCCCGGCAGCGAGCTTAGCAGATGTTCCACCCACAAGTCGCCATTGATACCTCTGAAAACGAGCGAGAAGACGCTGGAGCCGATCAGAATGAACAACACGAAGCAGGATAATCGTGTCGTCGAATTCATCGCCTGTTTCAGTAGATCCATCGACAGACGACGGTTAGCCAGTGCCAGAATCATCGCACCTAGCGCTCCCATACCACCACCTTCCGTCGGCGTAGCGATACCGACGAAGATCGTGCCGAGTACGAGGAAGATTAGTGCAAGTGGGGGAACCAGCGCCAACACTACTCTTTCTGCCATCTTCGATAGGAGACCGAGCTTCAGTTTCTTGTTTGCCAGCGCCGTGCCGTACGCCACCAGCACGCCGATGATGCCATCGTAAATACCGACAGCGTCACCACTCTCCTGAGGCTGAGTGGTGAGGTAAATCGTATGAAACACCCACCCAGCAGCCATACTGATGACGATCAGAACAGCGAGCGATTTCAGTCCGGTTGCGCCGTTTGCCTCCCGAAGGTTGCGCGCTTCGGGTGGCAGTGCCGGCAGTGCTGATGGTTTCATTATCGTTACGGCTAAAATATACAAAGCATATAAGCCGGTTAGCGCGAGTCCCGGGAGGAACGCCGCCTCATACATATCACCGACCGAGCGCCCGAGCTGGTCGGCCATCACGATCAGCACCAGCGAAGGCGGAATGATTTGCGCTAGTGTGCCGGACGCCGCGATCACGCCGGCAGCGACCTTACGGTCATAGCCATAACGCAGCATTACAGGCAGTGAGATCAGGCCCATTGAGATCACCGATGCTGCAACCACACCAGTCGTGGCTGCAAGCAGCGCGCCGACGAAAATCACGGCATAGGCAATACCGCCGCGCAGTGGGCCAAATAACTGGCCAATGGTGTCGAGCAAATCTTCAGCCATGCCAGAACGTTCGAGGATCAGGCCCATGAAGGTGAAGAAGGGAATCGCCAGCAGCGTGTCATTAGCCATAATGCCGAACAGCCGGTTCGGCAAGGCCTGCAGTAATTCGGGCTTCAGTAAACCTACTTCGATACCGATCAGACCGAACAACAAGCCATTGGCTGCGAGAGAGAATGCGACCGGGAAGCCGGATAGCAGGAAAATCACCAGGGTGACGAACATGACGGGTGCCATGTTCGCAAGAAAAAATTCGATCATGATCAGGCCTCCGCAGTTTTGTTAGAGACGCCAGACAGCAGTGTCGGTGCCTTCAGGTTGTTGGCAGCGGCGATCGCTTCGATCTCCTCCTGCGGCGTCGTCTGTTGTTTCTCGAATGCGCTTGCGTCAACCATCCCCTTCAGAAAACCAATCCGCTTGATTAGCTCGGAAATGCCTTGCAGCGTCATCATGAGGAAGCCTGCGGGTATCAGTACCTTCGCCGGCCAGACGATCAATCCGCCTGCATTGCTCGACATTTCCTGATTGCGTATCGACTCAAAGGCGAAGGGCACTGCGTAGTACAGGATGAGCGCGCTGGCTGGCAGCAGGAACAGCAGAAAACCGAATACATCTATCCATACTTGGGTACGTTTCGAGAAACGACCCACGACGACATCAATACGCACATGCTCGTTGCGCTTGAGCGTGTATGACGATGCCAGAAGAAAGATCGCGCCAAACAAATACCACTGGATTTCCAGCCATGCATTCGAGCTCGTATTAAAGATATAGCGCACCAGTGCATTACCCGCGCAGATCAGCACAGCAGCTAATAAAGCCCAGCTGATCGCCAGGCCGATGCGTTCATTCAGCGCATCAATCGATCGGGAAAGTGATAGAAAGAAGGACATAGTGATTTCTCTCGAAGAATTGAGGCAGTCCACACGACGGATGGCGCTGACATGAACGCATGCGCAATCAATCAGGTCTCCTTACTTGTTGTTGTTGACTGCCGGGATAGTCACTGCCGTGAAACCACGGTGCCCGATGAGGGATAGAATTACGGCAAGTGTGCGCAGCAATGTATTCGCTGCCATCACAAAAATGTCCTGCTGCCTCGCAACAGCGACGCTGCGCATATTTCGATGCTCACTGTTACTGAGATTTATGACGCTTTATCGCAACAAGTGGGGCATAAAAAAAGCATCCCGGCCGGAAATCGGCGGGGATGCTTTTCGGGGGCAGTACGTCAGTAACGCTGCAATTAGCTCAGATGAGTTCTCACTCGTTTGATTGCTGCGCGTACCTGATCCGGTGCGGTACCGCCCACATGCGAACGCGCCGCAACCGAGCCTTCCAGTGTGAGAACAGCATGTACGTCGGCATCGATCAGTGAAGAGTACTGACGCAGCTCGTCGAGCGACAGGTCCGCGAGATCACAACCTTTCTGCTCGCAGGCGCGAACCGCATGCGCGACCGCCTCGTGTGCATCGCGGAAGGGCAGGCCCTTTTTCACCAAATAGTCGGCCAGATCAGTCGCGGTAGCATAACCCTGCAGCGCAGCAGCACGCATCGCCTCCGGTTTGACAGTAATGCCACCCGCCATGTCGGCGAAAATGCGCAGCGTATCGATCAGGGTATCGACCGTATCAAACAGCGGTTCTTTGTCTTCCTGATTGTCCTTGTTGTAGGCGAGCGGCTGACCCTTCATCAGTGTCAGCAATGAAATCAAGTGGCCGTTCACACGTCCGGTTTTTCCGCGCGCAAGCTCAGGTAC
>CAZXRS010000150.1:0-5595 GCA_964642635.1 uncultured Bifidobacterium sp.
TTTTGAAGCCCCGGAAGAGATCACGCAAGACATGATCCGCAACATGGGCAATGCGGCGGGCTATACCGATTCCAAAGGCCTGTTCGCGCCGCGTAAGGCGATCATGCAGTACTGTCAGGAAAAGCATATTGCCGGCGTCACGATCGACGACATCTACTTAGGCAACGGTGCGTCTGAACTCATCGTGATGAGCATGAACGGTTTGCTCAATAGCGGCGATGAAGTGCTGGTGCCCGCGCCCGACTACCCACTGTGGACCGCAGCAGTCAGCCTTTCTGGGGGTAAGCCTGTGCACTACGTGTGCGACGAGCAGGCCGACTGGTATCCGGATATCGACGACATGCGCAAGAAGATCACGCCGAACACGCGCGCGATCGTTGTCATCAACCCGAATAATCCGACCGGTGCGCTGTACCCGACCGAAGTGCTGCAGCAGATTGTTGAGCTGGCGCGGCAGCACCAGCTGATTATTTTCGCTGACGAGATTTACGACAAGGTACTGTACGACGGCAATACGCATACCTCGCTTGCGTCGCTCGCGGATGATGTGCTCTTCATCACGCTCAATGGCCTGTCGAAGAACTATCGTTCCTGCGGCTATCGCGCCGGCTGGATGATCGTATCGGGTGAGAAACGTCACGCGAAGGATTACATCGAAGGCCTGAACATGCTCGCATCGATGCGACTGTGTGCGAATGTGCCTGGGCAGTACGCTATCCAGACCGCCTTGGGTGGCTATCAGACGATCAATGACTTGATTGCGCCAAATGGTCGCCTCACGCGCCAGCGCGATCTCGCGCACAAGTTGCTGACCGATATTCCCGGTGTCACCTGCGTGAAACCCAAGTCAGCACTGTATATGTTCCCGCGTCTCGACCCGGCGATGTACCCGATTGAAGATGATCAGCAGTTCGCCTATGAATTGCTGGCCGACGAGCGAGTGCTGATTGTGCAAGGCACCGGTTTCAACTGGGCCACGCCGGATCATTTCCGTGTCGTGTTCCTGCCCAATGTGGACGACCTTCAGGTCGCGTTCGGTCGCATCGCCCATTTCCTCGACGGCTATCGCCGACGCCACGCACGCTGAAACGAATTCAACACCATAAGAACATGATGAAACCAATCAAAGTAGGTCTGCTAGGCATCGGCACCGTAGGTGCGGGTGCATTTACTGTCCTGCAGCGCAATCAGGAAGAAATCCGTCGCCGTGCCGGCCGTGCCATTGAAATCGTGATGGTCGCCGATCTCAATACCGAGCGCGCGAAGGAAATAACCGGTGGCAAGGTCGAAGTCGTGAACGACGCGAATCTGGTGGTAAACCATCCGGATATCGACATCGTCGTCGAACTGATCGGTGGTTACGGCATCGCGCGCGAGCTGGTCATGAAGGCCATCGCCAATGGCAAGCATGTGGTCACGGCGAACAAGGCACTACTGGCCACGCACGGTACCGAGATCTTCCGCGCTGCGCAGGAAAAAGGTGTGATGGTGGCCTTCGAAGCGGCGGTGGCCGGAGGCATACCGATCATCAAGGCACTGCGTGAGGGCTTAACCGCCAATCGCATCCAGTGGATCGCCGGCATCATTAACGGGACCACAAATTTCATCCTGTCAGAGATGCGTGACAAGGGGCTGGATTTCGACGTGGTGCTGAAACAGGCGCAGGTATTGGGCTATGCAGAAGCTGACCCGACCTTCGATATCGAGGGCGTCGATGCGGCACACAAAGCGACCATCATGTCGGCGATTGCGTTTGGCATTCCGGTGCAATTCGACAAAGCGCATGTGGAGGGCATCACCAAGCTGTCCGCAACCGACATTCGCTATGCAGAACAATTGGGTTACCGGATCAAACTACTCGGTATTGCACGCCGCGTTGCCAGCGGCATCGAATTGCGCGTTCATCCGACACTAATTCCGGCCAACCGCCTGATCGCGAATGTCGAGGGTGCGATGAATGCGGTACTGGTGCAGGGCGATGCGGTCGGCGCGACGCTCTACTATGGCAAGGGCGCTGGCTCGGAACCGACTGCGTCAGCGGTCATTGCCGATCTGGTGGATATCACGCGCCTCGCCACCGCTGATCCGGAGCATCGTGTGCCTTATCTGGCCTTCCAGCCCGATGAAATGGCCGATACGCCTATCCTGCCGATGTCGGAAGTGACGACCAGCTACTATCTGCGTATGCGCGTGGCCGACAAGCCTGGTGTCTTGGCCGATGTCACTCGCATTCTCGCTGATGCATCGATCTCCATCGATGCGATGCTGCAGAAAGAGGCGGGCGAGGGTGAGACGCAGACCGACCTGATCATCCTGACGCACGAGACCAAAGAAAAGCAGGCCAATGCGGCGATTGCGGCCATTGAGGCGCTGTCGACGGTGGCAGGCAAGGTCAGTCGTATTAGGCTTGAGCAACTGGGTTGACGCAACAGCAGTCGCTGGATCGTTAACCGATCTTCGACGCCACACCCTTCAGTGAATCCGACATCTCCTTGATGATGTTGGCGAAGGTTGTCGCCGTCACTGTATAGCGTGCGATGAGGTATTGCAGCCGTAGTAATTGCGCCGTCGTGACCTCCGCGCCGTCGTTGATAGCGCCGAGTTCCGTGCGAAGCAGGTCCTCATTATTCCGCATCATCGGATCGATCTTCTCGTAGATATTCTTCAGGCCGGTGCTTGAGAGAGACATAATTTTCTCCTTTAGGTCATGAAATCGGTTTAACTAGTCGGGCCTATTACCATTGCCCGCATGGTGCAATTGCATCGCCAGCTTCGCTGCCTGTGCGGCTTGCCGCGCCGCTGATACTTTCTGGAATTCGTCCGCTGGCATCATCGTGCGGCTCTGATTTGCCAGACGCTGCTCAAGTTGCGCTAGCGTGGTGATAATCTGGTTCTGCAATATGACTCCGCCATCCTCACCGACAGCACTACCGCCGGGTAGGTAATCTTCCAATCTGGCCACGATGTCGTCGCTCAGTTCAGGCGCTGCGGAGGAAAGATTCGTTTCTGGTTTCATCGCCATCCTTTCGAGGTTCTATCGAGGTATGCGAAAGCGCTGCGTACCGTCAAAAATCACTTCATTGTCACGAATCGCAGATATCGTGTGTCCGTTGGCATCGCCACCAACGCTGATCCGCTGGCCGGTATCGGTGATGACAAAGGGCATAGGGCCGCCGACCACGGTCTGTATATTCACCGGAGGTCGCCGCTGCAGTAGGGTGACGGTGGCGCGAATCGGCAGCAGGCTGCCGAATTCACTGCTGAATTCCAGTAGCAGCGTCTCCCAGCGCTGCATGTCCTCCTCGCTGAGGCTGCCACGCAGCGTGTATTCCGGTTGTTGCGATACGACCTGTAGCTTCTTGGCGAGTCCGGCACTCGCCATCCGCTCTGCTAGCAGGGTGGGTAATTCTTCTGAATTGTGTAGCGATGCCTCAATGCTCCTCAGCCCCGGAACACCGGCGCGTAAAGCTTCCAGCAGTTCCTCACGCGTACTATTCGAAACGACCGTGCCTTGCACCGAGATCACGCCATTATTGACATCGTTCACCTGCACCATCGCACGTGTGCCTTCCTGCCTGAATTTCTGTGCAATGGAGCGAGTGCTTTGCACCATCAGATCATCCTGATAGATATGCGTCACTGGCGCGCCAAGCAGTTTTCGGATGGTCAACTCCATGCGGTCGGCCATCGCCTTGTCCGTCGCATAGGCTGTTACCACCGGCGTACTCCCGGCGCCCGCACTGACATAAATCTTCCGCTCGGGAAAGGCTTCTGCCAGGCGCGCATTCAGCGTTGTCATCTGCTTCGAATCATCCGTCGCAGTGATCGATGTAGTTTCCATGTTGGTCGATCGGCTGGCCAGCCATCCGGCGCCAACGATTCCCATGACGGCGATGGCGGCGAGCGTACTCATCGCGGCGATGAGTATCCGCCTTGCGCGTATGCGTTGAATGTCCGGCTCAATGGGCGGTTGGATGATTCCAGCAACTGTCGTCGCTTCCGTGGCAGGTGTTTCGACGGCGGGAGGTGGCGCCGGTGGCGGACTGGGTTGCGGAATCAGGTTCTCTGTCGATGGCCAAGGTGAGTCGACCTCATCAACCGTGATCCAGATACCACCAAGTTCGATCGGCATGCCGAGGGCGAGCGTAAAGGTGCCGCTGATCTCTTTGCCCTGTGCATCCAGCACCGTACCTTCCAGCGGTGTGATTGACGCGAGGTCGCCATCGAAATGCAGGCGCGCATGGGCTCCCTGCAATCTCGGGCCGGCCAGCATCACCTCGCACTCTTCGTCCGTCCCAAGCACATAGTCACCCATAGCTAGAATCAGCCGGCTACCAGCCTGCGGGCCATGTAACACCCGCAGCTCGAGCTGCGGCAGCATGGCTTCTAAGTGTGGTTCGATTTTCATAAGTATTATGGATGAACTTTGAGCATTGACCGGCTACAATCCGGAAGACTCCGATGACCAACGCACGAAATGACCATACAGTCTGAATTGCACGGCGACCTTTTTGTCGTCAGACCCCAGGGCGACGTCAGCAAGACCGTCGCTGCTGAACTCGATGAGCTACTCGATTCCGCGATGGATGACGGTGCGCGTCTCATGGTGTTCGACTGCAGCGACCTTACCCATATTTCCAGTGACGGCCTGCGGGTCGTGCTAAAAACCTTGCGTCGCTTGCGAGACGCCGATGGCAAGGCAGCACTGGCAGGTGCCGGTGACAAGGTGCGCAGTGTGCTCGAGGCCGGCGGCTTCCTTGCACTGCTGGATGAATTCGATACGGCGGAATTGGCGGTGCAGGCGCTGAGCGGTGGAAGAGACAGCATCAGCAATGATGACCCGAGCGACTGATTCAATCGGGTTGGCTGGCACCAGAGATCAAGGCGACTCATAGCTCAACCCTCGCCAGGGGCTGTATGTTCACCTCCGGTGTGAGCTCCTGATAGGACAGTACCGGAAGTTCATAAAGATCCTGCTCGATCATCTTCCTCAGATAGTTTCGGACCATATTCATCGCGATGCCGAACAGCCATGTGGATAGCTTTGAGTCACCTCGGAAGCTGGCAATCGTACGTGCCGCCTCAGCGAACGCCTGCTGCGTGATGTCAGCGGCATCATCTGGATGATCAATGTATTTGATGACGAAGCGATAAAGGCGTCGTTGGTGTTGGGCGATCAACTCCCTAAATAGCGTTTCTTGATCAAGTTGGAATGGGGCAAGCTCTGGAGAAGACTCTAGTATGGACAGTGGAGCATTGACGGGTTGCTGTGCTAATGGTTCTTCCTCGACCACATCTTCGGAAGCTTCTTCATCAATGTCGCCTTCATCCGTATCATCTTGGCTGAGCAGGTCAATGCAGAAGACAGGCTCGGTGTGCAGGTCGAATGTCTCAGTCTGAATCTCGTCCATTGGGAATCTCCTTCGCGCTGGTGAGGTGATGGTCTTTCGCCGAGGATCAGGAGGTCCGGTAACTTGTCCGAGATCGGAATCCAGGAGTTATCCGCTTTGCTGTTTGCTTGACCGAGTTGCCAACCGGAATTTTTGGGCAGGCATTCCGTCAAAAAATCTGCAAACTACCTAATTCGTGGGATTG
>CAZXRS010000151.1:0-5505 GCA_964642635.1 uncultured Bifidobacterium sp.
GATGTGAGGCACGCAAATTTTGTCCCGCCGACCCAGCGGTGGTCTGGCGCGATGCAACAGGCAAGAGCCTATTTTTTTGCCACTGAGATCGCCGATGTGGAACTCGGTGCAATGATCTGTAATGAATTGAGAGAGCTCAGGCGCAAGAACCGGCCGCTGTACAAGCGGACAGTCGATCGGTTTTGAGCATGTGCAGCGTTGAGCTGCCTATCCCTTGTGCATATGCCAAGTCAATCCACTTATCGGCGACGCTCAATCGCCGTACATGAACTCTTCTAAGACGCCCAACTTCAGAGGCGTAAAAATTTCCGCAGAAGGGTATTTTTAAACGGCGGTTTCGGCCGTTGGTAATCCTGCTTTCAGCATTTTTTAACTTAGCATACTTATTTGGGATTACAGGGCCGTATTGGGTTGGAACGTCGACAAGATCAGCGTTACCGAACATTTAGCCTTAACTTGCCAGTAATGGCAGTGAAGGTTTGCTACTTCACGTAATCTTCAAGGAGTAAAGATGAAGCCAGTAAAAAGTTCAACAACCAATATTGTCGACAATCCAAATTCAGGATTACCTATCAATTCTGAACAACTCGGTGGAGCAAAAAAATCGACCGATACGCCCAATACAAAACCTCCAAAAATATATTCACGCTCGCCAGGATCTGAACCGCAAACCTCGAACGATCACGATCGCTTACCTTTGCCACCCAGAGGGGGCATGAAAACACAAAGTGTTTCTGACGATAGCGATTCCACCGTCTCAACCCGATCGGCGCCGACTATTTTTGACGAGGCGAAAATCCGTCAAGAACTCGATCATATTTTAAAAAATGCATTCTCAAACGAATCTCTTAGAGACACTTATGGGCAGTTATATATGTTAGCTCGTCACGCTGATGACGCCGGCCTCAAGTTAATTATTGATGCTGTGCAAGCGGCGCCAATTCCATATGATTTTTTGGGGAAGATTGGTTCCCTTGCGATAAAGTTGGGTAATGTCGAGCTCTTTGACCGTATCCGTAGTCTGGAGCCCGATATTCAATTTACCGAAGCGGTAGAAATAAATTTTAAGCCGCGTGCTGGTGGATATGAAGGTGTCCCAAAGTCTGACATTTTAAAAGAATTAAACATGATAAAGATGTATCTGAAAGACGGGGCATCTATTTCAGAGTACGGAAAGCGTGATCTCATTAAATTAGCGCGTCAGCAAGGGGATCAGGAGCTTGTGAATCTACTTGAGGCTAGTGCTAAAACCGTTTCGCAAGGCGCAGATGCCGGTACCAAAAAATCGTAGGTTGAACCTAGACGATTTTGTATACATCATATGAATTCATTCAGGGGGAGGTATTCCCCTGAATTTTTTCGGTCACTTTATTGCGCTACCCATCCTCCGTCCATATTCCAGGCCACGCCGCGCACCTGCGACGCCGCATCGCTACACATGAATACCGCCAATGCACCTAGCTGTTTTGGCGTGACGAATTCTCCTGAAGGCTGTTTCTCCAGTAGCAGATCGCGCTTAGCCTGTTCAATCGAAATACCGCTTGCAGCGGCCCGCGCATCGACCTGTTTCTGAACCAGCGGCGTTAGCACCCAGCCCGGGCAGATCGCATTGCAGGTGATGCCGCTTTGGGCATTCTCCAATGCAGTGACCTTGGTCAGACCGACGATGCCATGCTTGGACGCAACATAAGCGGCCTTACCTACCGAGGCGACCAAGCCGTGCGCTGAAGCGATGTTGATGATCCTGCCCCAGTTCTTTTTTTTCATTGCCGGCAGCGCGAGCCGGGTGGTGTGGAAGGCTGATGACAGGTTGATCGCAATGACTGCGTCCCAGCGATCCGGCGGGAAATCTTCGACATTGGCCACGTGCTGAATACCGGCATTGTTGACCAGAATATCTACCGAGCCGAATTGCGCGATGGCGTCTTTCATCATTTGCTCGATCTCAGTCGGCTTGCTCATATCGGCGCCGAAGTAGGCAGTCTTCACGCCGTACTGGTCGGCAGTCTGTTTCTGCAGTTCCGCAATCTGAGCCGCGTCGCCAAAACCGTTGAACAAAATGTTGGCACCTTCGGCGGCTAGTGCGTGCGCGATGCCGAGGCCGATGCCGGAAGTTGAGCCGGTCACGAGTGCGGTTTTGCCGTTGAGATGGCGGTTCTGCATAGAATTTCCTCTTCGGTGTAGGGTGAGCTAGCCAGAATTTTAAGGCCAGTGCCGCTAGAATGAGCAGAAATTCAATTGGAGCCTCCCCGTGTCGATGCAATCGCAGATCAAAATGGTGCAATGTCTGTCGCCCGCGGGCCTTCATCACATGGCCTATAAAGAATGGGGTGATCCTGACAATCCGCACGTATTAGTTTGCGTGCATGGAGTCACGCGGGTATCAGATGACTTTGATGCCTTGGCCGCGGCGATGTCCGATCGTTATCGTGTGATCTGTCCGGATGTGGTCGGGCGCGGACGCTCGTCTTGGCTAAAGAATCCGGCGTATTACGCCGTACCCCAGTACGTGAGCGACATGGTGACCCTGATCGCCCGACTGGATGTGGCGCAGGTGGACTGGTTTGGCACCTCGATGGGCGCGCTGATTGGCATGGGCCTGGCCGCGCTGCCGGATTCGCCTGTGCGCAAGATGCTGATGAATGATGTTGGCCCAACGCTGAACTTTGAGGCGCTATCCCGTATCGGGGAGTACATCGGACAGGATCTCAGGTTTGATACCTTCGAGCAGGGACGCGACTACATTCGCCTGATTTCCGCACCGTTCGGCCCTCACTCGGACTCGGAATGGGACAAGCTGGCACGCGATGTGCTCAAGCAAGGCGATGATGGTCGCTGGCGGCGACACTATGATCTGACCCTTGCGTCGCCCTTCAAGGCGCTGACGGCAGAACATGCGAAGCAGGGTGAGGCGGCACTGTGGGCGGCGTATGACGCGATTCGATGCCCGGTGCTGCTGGTACGGGGAAGCGAATCGGATTTGCTGTCGCGCGAAACCGCGCAACAGATGAGTGAGCGCGGGCCGCGCGCCAAGGTGGTGGAATTGCCCGGCATAGGCCATGCGCCGACCTTTATGCATGCGGATCAGATAGCACTGGCAAGGGCATTTTTTCTGGACTGACGATGGTATTTGTAGCGACCCGTGAAGGAGATGAGCAACTGTCCGCAGGACTGCGTGCGGACGATGCGGCTCGGCTGGCGGACGCCATGGCATTTGCCCGCGAGCCTTATGCGGGCAAGGTTGTGCGTACGGGGCAGGATGCGCTCGGTTTCTCGCGTGGGGTTGTGTCTGCGCTGGCGACGCTGAAGACTGATGCGAATACACGAATTGCCGGCATGTTGTTCGAGTTGCCCGCGCTGGCGCCTGAGGTGGTTGCACAGATAGAGCCGCGCTTCGGCAAGGAAGTGTCTGACATGGTCACGGGTGTTCGGCAACTCATGCGTTTGCACGAGGGTATGTTCGCGCGTCAGGAGCAGGGCAAGGTCCAGCTCAGCGCTGCCGGTCAGTTGGAGGCCTTGCGCAAGATGACGCTGGCGATGGCTTCGGATATGCGCGTGGTACTGGTGCGGTTGACATCGCGCCTGACGACTTTGCGCTGGTTTGCTGAGACCAAAGCCGACAATGAATTCGCACTTCACTACGCGCGCGAGACTTTCGAGTTGTATGCGCCGCTGGCAAACCGTCTTGGTGTTTGGCAGCTGAAGTGGGAGCTGGAAGATCTATCTTTCCGTTTCTCTGAGCCCGACAATTACAAGCGTATCGCCAAGATGCTTGAAGAGAAGCGGGTGGAGCGCGAGCAGTTTGTCGAGGGCTCGATTCAGCGGCTGAAAGAAGAACTTCAGTCAGCCGGTATCCGTGCTGAAGTGTATGGGCGACCCAAGCACATCTACAGTATCTGGAACAAGATGCGTGGTAAGGAGATCGATTTCTCCCGGCTGCATGATGTGCGTGCGTTCCGCGTGATTGTCGACGACGTGAAGACTTGTTATGCCGTGCTGTCCATCGTGCATAACATCTGGACGCCATTGCCTGAAGAATTCGACGATTACATTGCGCGTCCCAAAGCCAATGGCTATCAGTCGCTGCACACCGTGGTCGAGGCAGATGACGGCCGTACGCTGGAGGTACAGATCCGTACGCAGGACATGCATGGCTTTGCAGAATATGGTGTCGCTGCGCATTGGCGCTATAAGGAAGGCAGCTCGGCATCACTGGATGATTCTTACGATCAGAAGATCGCCTGGCTGCGTCAGCTGCTGACCTGGAAAAGCGATATCACCGACACCGTGGTCGGACAGGAAGACAGTGAGCGGCAGTGGGTTGAGCAACTTAAGGCGGCGTCGATCAATGACCGCATCTATGTGCTCACGCCGCAGGGTCGGCTGGTCGAGTTGCCGATGGGCGCAACGCCCATCGATTTTGCGTATCAGCTGCACAGCGATATCGGGCATCGCTGCCGTGGCGCGAAGGTGGACGGTGCGATGGTGCCGTTGAATACCAAGCTGCAGAACGGTCAGACGGTCGAAGTCATCACAGCCAAAGGTGAAGCAGTCGCGAAAGGTACGGCGGGGCCCTCGCGTGACTGGCTGTCCGACGGCTACACAGCAAGCCAGCGCACGCGCTCGAAGATACGCGCTTGGTTTAACGCCATCGAACAAGCCGAGACACTGGCGCAGGGGCGTGCCACGCTAGAAAAGACATTGCAGCGCGAAGGAAAAACCGCCGTCAATCTGGAAGATCTGGCGCAGAAGCTGGGTTTCGATAAGCTCGATGAGTTGCTACTCGCGGTTGGCAATGATCGTTTCAGTCTGCGTCTGGTTGAGCAGGCGCTACATGCCGATGAGCCGGGAAAACAGCCTGCCGTTGTCGACGAGGTGCTGACTCGCAAGAGCCGCGCCTCCAGTGTGACGCAGGGCGGTAAGGCTGGCGTTCTGGTGCTGGGTACGGAAGGTTTGCTCACCCAAATGGCCAGCTGCTGCAAGCCGGCACCGCCGGATCCCATCGTAGGCTTCATCACTCGTGGCAAGGGTATATCGATTCATCGCGCCAGCTGCAAGAACCTGTCGCAGATGGTGCTGCGGGCGTCAGAGCGCATGGTGCAAACCACCTGGGGTGATCTGGGTGGTGATACGGTGTATCCGGTGGATGTGTTTGTGCTGGCTCAGGACAGGCAAGGCTTATTGCGTGATATCTCCGATATTTTTCTGCGCGAGAAAATTAACGTAATCGGTGTGTCGACCCGCAGTAGTAAGGGTCAGGCTTTTATGTCGTTCACTGGCGAGATCTCGTCGACAGAGCAATTGCAGAAGGCAATGAAAGTGATCGGCGACGTGAAAGGTGTGGTTGAGGTGAGGCGGACTTGATCAGCTTTTGCGTCGGATGTCATATCGCTAATACCCTGTGCGGCAAAATTTGTCCTAAGCAGGTATTGGCAGAAACATACAAAGCTGGCTATAATCTCGTTTCTTTAGGCGCGTAGCTCAGCTGGTTAGAGCACTACCTTG
>CAZXRS010000152.1:0-5489 GCA_964642635.1 uncultured Bifidobacterium sp.
GGTACAACGCCTATTGCCTTACGCGCCTCACGGTAGTCTGTCACGACATCGTGTCCGTGAATGCTGACCTCGCCCTCGTCGGCACGCGCAAGACCGGCGATGATGGAAATCAGTGTTGTCTTGCCCGCGCCGTTGGGGCCGAGCAGGCCAAAAAACTCACCCTGCGGAATCTCGAGCGATACCCCACCCAAGGCTTGCAGCGAGCCAAAGCGCTTCTTGATGTTGTCGATCCGGATGGCGGCCTTCATGGGCTGGGACGAGAAGGAAAGCAGAAACGCGCCAACAGCGGCGCAAAGTCCTTGATTATAGGGGATTTCCCGGCGACAAATGCCGGTGCTTAGGAATGGATCAGGTGAGCGACGCCGTACAGTCGGGCAAGGCTGAGCAGGCCCTCAGGAAGATTCGTGAGTGTCAGCATCGCTCCGCGAGACGCCGCATCGCGCTGCCACTCGATTAATGCGGCCACCGCGCTTGAATCGAAGCGCTGCAATGACGCAAGATCAATCGTGCTCTCACCACCTGCTAGCGCCTGCAGGCCAGTCCGCAGCGTCGCTGCAGCCTCGTCCATCGTCAGACTGATGGGCGCAAAAGCCATGTCAGCCCTTGAGCGCCGGTTTCGGCGGGTTCACCGCAAGCCGCTTATTTCGCTCGGCAAGCGTCTTGATCAGACCATCAATGCCGCCCTTCTGGATCTCGCTGGCAAAGCTGCCGCGGTAAGTCTGAACCAGCCAAGCGCCGAGGATGTTCACGTCGATGATCTTCCAGCCATTCGCCGTCTTTTCGAGGCGGTAGTTCAGTTGTATAGGCTCGCCGCGCTGCTGAAGCACAGAAGAGCGCACCTCAACCTCCGTATCTTCAGGCGCGGCACGCATGGGCTTGAATTCGAGTGACTGGTTGCGGATCTGCGAGATCGCGCCCGAGTAGGTGTAGATCAGCAGCGTCTTGAATTCTTCGGTCAGCGCTGCCTGCTGCTCGGGCGTTGCATCGCGCCAGAAACGACCGGCGGTCATCTGGGTCATGCGCTGAAAATTCACATAGGGCAGAATCTTCGCCCGCACCACTTCCATGATGCGCTGCTGATTGCCCGCCTGTATTTGTTTGTCGGTCTTGGCGATGTTGAGAATTTCTTCGCTGACCCGCTTGATCATGACATCGGGCGCTTCCTGCGCAAAAGCGCCCGCCGGCAGCAACGACGACGAGGTAACAACGAGCGCAAACACGAGTTTCAGAATGTTCATGGTGGCAAGCCTACGCAGGAGCGCACATCAGCGCAAGTAAGGCGTCAGATGATAACGAATCTGTTGCTGCGTCAGCAATGACTCAGTATTTGTTGCAAATTGATGAACTGTCCGAAAAAAGTCATTTCCCATCGTTTTGCAAAGCATCCCGAACGCGGGCCTCACGACGCTGCAGGTAGGCATCACGGACGAACTGGTACGGATCCAGCGCTGCCTGCTCGATCAAATCTGTCGTCGGCAAGGCTCGCGCGCGATCATCCACCAGACGCACAGCACGAGCGGTCCAGGCGTAGCTGGTCTTCATATCAATCTGACCGAGCGGGTCGCCATAGAGGTCAACCGGCTTGCCGAACGTATCGCGCATCGTGCTCGGACCGAAGACGGGCAGCACCACATAGGGGCCTGATTTCACACCCCACACACCAAGCGTCTGACCAAAATCTTCCTCGTGTTTTGGCAGACCGAGTGGCGAGGCAACATCCGCAAGACCGGCCAGACCCACCGTGCTGTTAATCAGCACGCGACCGACATCCATCGTGCCTTCGCGCGGCTTCAATTGCAGGTAGTTGTTCAACGCTGTCCAGATATCTGCGAGGTTGCCGAAGAAATTACCGACCGTATTCTGTAAGAAATTCGGCGTGTAATTGGCGTAACCCCGTGCCACCGGCTTGATCAGGACATGGTCCAGACCAGCATTGATCATGAATACCTTGCGGTTGAAATTTTCATAAGGATCGCGTGGATCACCGCCAGCGCTCGGCGGCGTCGCGCACGCGCCCATTAGCATGGATACCAGAACGATCGCGAGCCAGCGAACGGTGCTTGTTGTTTTCACTTGTCTTCCCCTTTGCTGCTCTCGGCGGCTTTGCTGAATAAAAACTGGCTGATCAGGTTCTCGAGCACAATCGCCGATTGCGTGCTCTTGACGCGGTCTCCCTCAGCGAAATTCTTGTCGTCCCCGCCAGGCTCGATACCGATATATTGTTCGCCGAGTAGTCCTGAAGTCAGGATCTTAGCTGAACTATCTTTCGGAAACTTTACATCACCCTGCATGCGTATCGTGACCGTCGCCTGAAACGTCTTGTCATCAAAGCCGATAGACTCGACGCGTCCAACCACCACACCCGCGCTTTTCACCGGCGCACGTGGCTTGAGGCCACCGATATTGTCGAAGCGCGCCACTAGTGTGTAGCCGGGCCCAAAGCTCATGGAACTGAGGTTCCCGACCTTCAGCGCCAGAAACATGATGGCCGCTGCACCCAGCAGCACGAAC
Source organism: uncultured Bifidobacterium sp. (assembly GCA_964642635.1). Lineage (GTDB taxonomy): Bacteria > Pseudomonadota > Gammaproteobacteria > Burkholderiales > Burkholderiaceae_D > Pernthalerella. The sequence goes on from CAZXRS010000152.1 coordinate 2,512, forward strand.
AGGCCGACCCAAACGTCGAGGGATTTGCGTTGCATGTGTTTTCCTCGTTACGAGAACATTAGCGCCGTTAGCAGGAAATCTAGCCACAGCACCATCAAAGATCCGATCACCACCGTGCGCGTCGTCGCGCGCGCCACGCCTTCCGGCGTGGCGTCAGCTCGATACCCCTGATACAGCGCAATGAAGGTCACAGCGACGCCGAACACGACGCTCTTAAGTACGCCATTGCCCACATCAGCCCACACCTCAACGCCACCCTGCATCTGCGACCAGAACGCGCCCTCATCAACACCGATCATGCGCACCCCGACCACATAGCCGCCTAGCACGCCCACGGCAGAGAATACCGCAGCCAGCAGAGGCATCGCGATCACGCCCGCCCAGAAGCGCGGCACCAACACGCGCTTCAATGGATCGACCGCCATCATTTCCATGGCCGCCAGTTGCTCGCCAGCCTTCATCAGACCAATTTCGGCCGTCAGCGAAGTACCCGCACGTCCAGCGAACAACAGCGCCGTGACCACAGGCCCCAGCTCACGTACCAGCGACAAGGCCACCAGTAAGCCCAGCGCCTGCTCCGAGCCATATTTGTTCAGCGTGTAATACCCCTGCAGACCCAGTACGAAACCGACGAACAAGCCAGAGACAGCAATGATGACTAGCGAGTAGTTGCCAATGAAATGCACTTGATCGGTGACCAATCGAAAGCGGCGAAACACATCGCCACTGGCCTTCAACATGGCCGCGAAGGTACGCGCCTGCAGCCCGAGGTCGGACAAGCCATGACGCACCCATGCACCCATTGCGGCAAGCCAGTCCGTCATGGGTGTCCCGTCAGACCCAGCTGCTCGTCGATAGAGCGGCCTGGGTAATGGAAAGGCACCGGACCATCGGCCTCGGCATGCACGAACTGTTTGACATAGGGATCGGTGGATTCGCGCATCTCTTGCGGCGTGCCCTGCGCAACGATACGACCTTGGGACAGGAAGTACACATAATCGGCGATCAGGAAAGATTCATTCACATCATGCGAGACCAGGATCGACGTGGAGCCAAGGGCATCGTTGAGTTTGCGGATCAGGTTCGCCGTGACGCCCATCGAGATTGGATCCAGACCGGCAAATGGCTCGTCATACATGATGAGCTGCGGATCCAGCGCGATCGCACGTGCCAGCGCAACGCGGCGGGCCATACCTCCGGAAATCTCACTTGGCTTCAGCGCGGCGGCATTCGAGAGACCCACTGCATGCAGCTTCATCAGCACGAGGTCATGGATCATCGACTCCGATAGCGCAGTGTGCTCGCGCAAAGGGAAAGCCACATTGTCGAATACCGACAGGTCGGTAAACAAAGCGCCATGCTGAAACAGCATACCCATGCGCCGACGCAGACGATACAACGCCGCTTGATCAAGCGAGCTGACTTCCTGCCCCTCCACCTGCACACTGCCCGACTGCGCATGAATCTGACCGCCGATGAGGCGCAGCACCGTCGTCTTGCCAGAGCCCGAGCCACCCATAACAGCGACCACCTTACCGGGCTCAAACCGCATGTTCAGGCCCGACAGAATGGGACGCTCGTTGTAGGCGAAGTGCAGATCGCGGATGTCGACGAGAGGGGTCACTCGGCTGTATCAAGGATGGAAAGTAGCCTATTGTAAAACAAGCTAATGACGCAAAGCTTGAACCTAGTGCTATTGCGACCAATTAATCCAAGCCACCCTGCTTCCAGAAGCTATACTTACTAAAGTGTGTTTCTGACAATTGACACGCGCCTTCAATCACCCAAAGAACGATCTCACTCATGCACAGAACGATCTTTCAAACGCCCATCATCAATACGATGCTGCGTCATTTTTCAGTGACTTTTCTGCGCTGGAGTGGATGGAAGATAGAAGGCCAACTTCCCGCTGAAGCCAGCAAGTGCGTCTTCATCGCCGCGCCACACACCAGCAACTGGGATCTGCCGTTTACCTTAATGGTGGCATTCGCATTACGACTGAATATCTACTGGATGGGTAAAGCGAGTATTTTTCGTTTCCCGTTTGGCGGGATGATGCGGTGGCTCGGCGGCATTCCAGTCAACCGCGAGCAATCGAATAACTTGGTCGCCGCATCTGCACAAGCTATCGTTAACGCCGAAGGCCCGGTGCAGCTTGTGATTCCTCCAGAAGGTACGCGCAGTAAGACGCGCTACTGGAAGACTGGCTTTTATTACATCGCGCTTGAAGCCAAGGTGCCCATACTGATGGCCTACATGGACTACTCACGGAAGATCAGCGGCATTGGTCCGCTACTGACACCAACCGGCGATATAGAAAAGGATATGCAGGTCGTTAAACAATTTTATGCGCCGTTCAAAGGAAAAAATGCGGATCAGTTTGAGACTGCACCCTGACTAACTGATACACAGTTACTTCAGCGTGCGCATCCGAACCCAATCCGCATCACATCTGGCAAGCGCCTAAAAATCAGCGCGGCAGTACCGACGAACCCATCAGGAATTCATCAACAGCGCGCGCGCACTGGCGGCCTTCACGTATCGCCCACACTACCAGCGACTGACCACGGCGCATGTCACCTGCCGCGAACACCTTCGGTAGTGAGGTCTGGTAGCAGCCATCGCCGTCGGTCGTGGCCTTAGCGTTACCGCGCGCATCTTTATCGACACCGAAGGCGTCCAGCACTGAACCGACTGGCGATACGAAGCCCATGGCCAGCAACACTAGATCGGCCTTCAGTTCGAACTCCGAGCCTGGCACTTCTATCATCTTGCCGTCCTTCCACTCGACGCGGGCAGCAATCAGTTTTTCAACCTTGCCGTTTTTTCCCTCGAGGCGCTTAGTGGCCACTGCGAAGTCGCGCTCGCAACCCTCTTCATGCGATGACGAGGTGCGCAGCTTGGTCGGCCAGTACGGCCAGACCAGCGGCTTGTTTTCATGCTCGGGCGGCATAGGCATCAGCTCAAACTGAGTCACC
>CAZXRS010000153.1:0-5480 GCA_964642635.1 uncultured Bifidobacterium sp.
TTTATCGCGTCGGTGGTCATCAATCGCTGAAAGCGAATGTGCGTGTCATTGCTGCTACCCACCAGAATCTTGAACAACGCGTGCGCGATGGTCTGTTCCGAGAGGACTTGTATCACCGGCTCAACGTGATTCGGCTCAGGTTGCCATCGCTACGCGAGCGGCATGAAGACATACCTGTGCTGGCGCGTCATTTCCTTGCGCAAAGCGCCAGACAGCTAGGCGTCGAAGCCAAGCGTTTGTCCGATCAGGCTATGCATTTCCTGTCATCGCTGGATTTGCCGGGTAATGTCCGTCAGCTTGAAAACCTGTGTAACTGGATTACCGTGATGGCGCCGGGACAAACGGTCGAGGTGAAGGATTTACCACCTGAACTGATCGAGGGCAGTGCGGTGTCATCGATGGTCATGCCCATGGCGCGAGAGCATTCAGCGCTAAATGGCTCGATGTCGCCGAGTACTCCGAGTACAGAATCGTATTCGGCTGCCTACACCGTGCCAGGTGCAAATGGCAGTCATCCACCAACGCTGGTGGGTGCCGCCGTCGAGAAAGAGACCTGGGTAGCGATGTTGGAGAGCGCAGCGGCTCAGATGCTGAATGCTGGTAAGCCTGAGGTGATGGATGCGCTAGGGCGTCAATTCGAGGCGGCATTGATCAAGACCGCGCTGAAACACACGCATGGCCGCAAGAACGATGCGGCAATCCGTCTAGGTATTGGCCGCAACACGATTACCCGCAAGATCCAGGAACTTGGTATCGAGGGCGGCAAGGAAGACTAAGCGCCAATCTCGTTAGGCCACTGGCGGCGTTACACCTTCTAGTCGTACAGGTTGTACTGTCTGCGTCGACGCGCTTTGCCATCGACCTAACGAAATAGGCGCTAAGCGCGATTCTCAGCCGCGCACGATGCGCAGCATTCTTGGCACAGGCACTGCACTGCGCTTCAGGCGATCTGCGCGCAACTGGCTGGGCGGAGTCCAGCCGTATTTCTTCCATACCGATTGCACATCCGCACCCGGCTTCCATTCATGTTCATCTGCGCGCTTGCCGGCGGCACTCAGCGCGAGGTCGATTTCTTTCACATTGTTGTTGATGCGGTTCATGCCATTCCTCTGGAATCCAACAAACGGACAAGCTGTCCCTGAATGAGAATCGTCAGCAGCAACAGATTCTTTAGTCAGCTGCCTTCTTTTAATCTTCGCCACAGCGTTGTCCGACTGATGCCCAGATGATGGGCGGCTGCGGCCCGATTGCCGCTGAAACGCTTCATTACTTCATGAATGTTTTCATCCACGACATTCGTGCTTACTGTAGCGACCGGCATTGCAGTACCCGTTCGAATTTCTGGAGCCGCGTGCGCAAGGAAGGCCGGCGTAAGCGCCTGCAAGGGCTCCACCGCGAGAAACAGCGCGACCCGTTGCATCAGATTGCGTAACTCGCGCACATTCCCCGGCCAATGCCAGCTTTGCAGCGCAGGGGCACAGGCCTGACATTCGGCGTGAAGATTGGCATTCGGGCGCACGCCGATGTCCGCCAATGCATTTTTCAGGAACCACTCAGCCAATGTCGCGATATCTTCGCGGCGTTCACGTAATGGTGGAATCTTCATTCGCAGCACGCCGAGACGATAAAACAGATCTGCCCGGAATCGTCCCTGCGCGACCAGATCTCCAAGACTGCAATGCGTGGCGCTGATGATGCGCACATCAATAGCAATGGGGCGAGTGCCACCCACGCGCACGACTTCTTTTTCCTCCAGCACACGGAGCAGCCGCGTTTGCAAAGGGAGCGGCATCTCGCCGATCTCATCAAGGAAAAGCGTGCCGCGATGCGCAGCCTCGAACAGTCCGGCATGGCCGCCGCGGCGTGAGCCAGTGAACGCGCCTTCTTCGTAACCAAAGAGTTCAGACTCCAGCAGCGATTCTGCGATGGCGCCGCAATTCACCGCGACAAATGGCCGATCACCCGCGACGCCGCGTACGCTCTCGCGATGGATAGCCTGCGCGACCAGCTCCTTGCCTGTACCCGTCTCGCCCTCGATAAGCACCGGCGCCGGTGATTTTGCGTACACAGTCACCGTTTGGCGTAGCACCTGGATGGCTTCTGAGTCACCCCGCAATGCGGACAATGCGTACTTCGCTTTCGGGCTGTCCGCGACCGGATAGGCGCGGCCTTTAGGTGCATCGAACTGCGTGGCGCGAGAAATATCCAAGGCATCTTCGAAGGCTTGTCTGATCGACGCCGCAGAGTAGACGAATACACCGGTTAGCCCGGCTTCCTCTGCGAGATCTGTAATCAGGCCAGCACCAACTACCGCCTTCACACCGGCGGCTTTCATTTCGCTGATCTGCGCGCGCGCATCCTCCACCGTCACATAGCTACGCTGCATGACGGATAGATCAAACGTATGCTGAAATTCGAGCAACTCCGGCGGTGGCTCTTGATAGCTGATCATGCCGATCTCACGCGTGATCTTGCGCGCGCGCGCCAGTGCTTGCATCACATCGAAGCCGCTGGCCTTGGCCAGCACCACCGGAATGGCCAGCCGGCTTTTCAGATAGGCGCCGTTTGAGCCCGCCGAGATCACAGCGTCGCAGCGTTCGCTTTGCAGTCGTTCACGAATCGCGGCCACAGCATCGTCAAAGCCAAGGTTGATCAGCTCGACGCTGGCACGGTCGTCGAACTCCAGCATGATGTCGCGGAACATGTCATATAGCCGCGAGCTGGACACAGCCCAGAACACCGGCTTGCTGCCGGCGTCACGGCTCGGAAGGGAGGGACGTGCCATGTTTCAGTAATGTTTCACGTTTCACGAAGATTTGAGATTGAAACATATATTGAAACATTCGTGCAAATAGCGGTTTTGATAACTCTGCCGGTGCGGCGGGCAAGCGCCTGTTTTTGCAAACGAATTTCCGCGGGTGCGGTAAGGGCTCGTGCAGGGTGGAAATGGCACGCCGATTGCAAAGCTAGGGGGAGTAACACCCCATTGAAACAGCTTTCACAGGACAGAGCTCATGAGCATTCAATCCCCGGGCGCGCGCTTTCGGCAGGCGATGAAGGAAGAGTCGCCGTTGCAAGTCATCGGCGCCATCAATGCGAACCATGCGCTGCTCGCCAAGCGCGCCGGATTCCGTGCGATTTACTTGTCCGGCGGCGGTGTCGCTGCCGGCTCGCTGGGCTTGCCAGACCTTGGCATCTCTAATCTCGATGACGTACTGACGGATGTGCGTCGAATCACGGATGTGTGCGACCTGCCGCTGCTGGTCGATGTCGATACCGGTTTCGGTTCATCGGCGTTCAATGTCGCGCGCACGGTGAAGTCCATGATCAAGTTCGGCGCTGCCGCCATTCACATCGAAGATCAGGTCGGCGCGAAGCGTTGCGGTCATCGTCCTAACAAAGAGATCGTCACCAAGCAGGAGATGGTCGATCGCGTGAAGGCGGCGGTCGATGCGCGTACCGATGACAATTTCGTGATCATGGCACGTACTGACGCACTGGCTGTTGAAGGTCTGGAAGCAGCCATCGATCGCGCGGTCGCCTGCGTAGAAGCCGGTGCTGACATGATTTTTCCGGAGGCGATTACCGAGCTCGCCATGTACAAGCAATTCGCAGCAGCGGTGAAGGTCCCCATCCTCGCCAACATTACTGAGTTCGGTGCTACGCCGCTGTACACGGTCGATGAACTGCGCGGTGCTGATGTCGGACTGGTTCTATATCCGCTGTCGGCATTCCGTGCAATGAATAAAGCAGCCGAATCTGTCTATCAGGCCGTGCGTCGCGATGGCACACAGAAGAACGTAGTCGACCTTATGCAGACCCGTATGGAGCTGTATGACCGTATCGGCTATCACGACTTCGAGCAAAAACTCGATGCGCTCTTCGCGCAGCAAAAATCAAAATAAATCAGGGAGAACACCATGAGTGAACAACAAGCAGCTGGCTTTAAGCCGAAAAAATCCGTCGCGCTGTCCGGCGTTACTGCCGGCAATACCGCGCTATGTACCGTCGGTCGTACAGGCAATGACTTGCACTACCGCGGTTATGACATTCTCGACCTTGCCGAATCGAGCGAGTTCGAAGAGATTGCTCATCTGCTGGTGCATGGCAAGCTGCCGACCACCGCTGAACTGAGCGCCTACAAGCTGAAACTGAAAGCGCTGCGTGGCCTGCCGGCGAACGTGAAGGCCGCACTTGAGTGGCTACCGGCATCGTCGCATCCTATGGATGTGATGCGTACCGGCGTTTCCGCACTTGGCTGTGTGCTGCCCGAGAAAGATGATCACAATGTTCCAGGCGCTCGCGACATCGCTGATCGGCTGATGGCTTCGTTTGGTTCCATGCTGCTGTACTGGTATCACTACAGCCACAATGGCAAGCGGATCGAGGTTGAGACCGATGATGACTCGATTGGCGGTCACTTCCTGCATCTGCTGCACGGCGAAGCGCCGTCGGAGCTGTGGGTGCGTGCGATGCATACGTCGCTGATTCTGTATGCGGAGCATGAGTTCAACGCGTCAACCTTCACCGGTCGTGTGATTGCGGGCACGGGCTCGGACATGCACTCGGCGATCACCGGCGCCATTGGCGCATTGCGTGGCCCCAAGCATGGGGGCGCGAACGAAGTCGCCTTTGAAATCCAGAAGCGTTACGACAATCCGGACGAGGCCGAGGCTGACATCCGTAAGCGTGTAGAGAATAAGGAAGTCATCATCGGTTTTGGCCATCCTGTGTATACGATATCCGATCCGCGTAATAAGGTGATCAAGGAAGTTGCGCGCCAGCTGTCGAAAGACGCCGGCTCGACCAAGATGTTTGATATTGCTGAGCGTCTTGAGAGCGTGATGTGGGACGTGAAAAAAATGTTCCCGAACCTCGACTGGTTCTCGGCGGTCTCGTATCACATGATGGGCGTGCCGACGGCAATGTTCACGCCACTGTTCGTGATCTCGCGTACGTCCGGTTGGGCAGCGCATATTATTGAACAGCGTATTGATAACAAGATCATCCGTCCGAGCGCTAATTATGTGGGTCCGGAAGATCTGAAGTTTGTGCCGATTTCGAAGCGTAAGTAACGCTGGTGATAGCCGGGGTGACAGTATTGGAGGCTGCTAGCTTTTCAATCGTCATTCCGGCGCAGGCCGGAATCCAGAGACTTTCCTCCGTGCCGCGACAATCCTCGACAGAACCTCAAACCATCACGCTATGAACACTGCCCACCGCAAACCCCTACCCGGCACCAGCCTCGACTATTTCGACGCTCGTGAAGCCGTTGATGCGATCCAGGCCGGCGCCTGGGACAAGCTGCCGTATACCTCGCGCGTACTCGCTGAAAACCTCGTGCGTCGCTGCGATCCAACCACGCTGACCGCTTCACTAAAGCAGCTGATCGAGCGAAAGCGCGATCTCGACTTTCCGTGGTTTCCGGCGCGAGTGGTTTGTCATGACATCCTCGGCCAGACCGCGCTGGTTGATCTGGC
>CAZXRS010000154.1:0-5397 GCA_964642635.1 uncultured Bifidobacterium sp.
CTTCGCCGCCGATGATGATCCCGATCGGCAAGATATTGGTCGACGCATCTTTGCAGTCGTAATTGCGATAACCCCAGTAGTGGCCGATGCCGTTGATGATGCCTGCTGCAGTCACCGGAATCCAGGCCATCTGCACGGCCCAGACCGTCAGTCCCAGCACGCCGAAGAGCGCAACGTTGATGATCAGCATTAGCGCCACGCCCAGCGCGGAGTGTTTCGTATACACGTTATGCTCGATCCAGTCATCCGGCGTACCGTGACCGTACTTTTCGATCGTCTCGCGGTTTTTCGCCTCGGTGCGATACAGCTCGGCACCCTCGAACACCACGGTCTCAATGCCACGAGTCACCGGGCTGTGCGGGTCTTCGACCGTTTCGCATTTCGCGTGATGCTTGCGGTGGATAGCTGCCCACTCCTTGGTCACCATGCCGGTGGTCAGCCAGAGCCAGAAACGGAAGAAGTGGCTCGGGATCGCATGCAGATCCAGCGCGCGGTGCGCCTGGCAGCGATGCAGGAAAATCGTAACGCCGGCAATTGTGATGTGGGTGACCGCGAGCGTGAACAGCAAAATTTGCCAGCCGCTAGCGTGCGTCACACCGTTGAGCAGGAAGTCGAGGACCAGATCCAGACCGGAAAGTTGAGTCATTTTTTCTCCAAACTATCAGCGGGTTCGGAGCAAACAGGTGCATTACTCCAACCCAACACCCGATTGTACGTCGATTTCCCCCTGATCAGCCTGTTTTTTGGCAGATTTTTAAAAGAAAGGCTTTTGAATCAATGACTTGTGAACAAGAGGTCTGGCATGAATCAATGTGGCAACAATGATGCAAGTTTGACTTGCTGCTCTTTGAGCAACTTGAGTAGACCAAGGTTCATGGCGGACTGTACGGCCGACTTGCCGATGGCCGGGTCATTTATCCAGACGGCCGCCTCGATTTCCAAGCCTTCCGGCCCCATATCTAGCAACTGCGCGCTCGGTGCCGGATGAGGCATCACCCTAGCGAGCTTGGAGAGTTCCGGTGGTATCGCGTCGAGCAGTTTGACCACGTCTGTTCCGTGCACAACCCGGAAGCTCGTCGCCACGCGCGTGTCGCGGTCACTTAGGCACAAGTTCTGCACCGGTGAAGACACCAGCATTTCGTTGGGAATGATGGATTCGGAACCATCGGCGCTGCGTAGCACCGTATAGCGGGTGTTGATCTGCACGATCTGTCCGCTGAATTTGTCGACGGTAACCACATCACCTATCGTCAGACTGCGCTCCAGCAGCACGACAAAACCAGACACGTAGCTACTGACAAGCTTCTGCAGACCTAGGCCCAGACCGACGCCGAGTGCGCCGCCGAACACCGACAGTACCGTCAGATCAATACCGACCAGCGACAGACTGATCAGCACCGCGACGAGTATGAGCAAGCCGCGCCCGACGCGCGCCAACACGGCGCGCAACGACGTGTGCATCGTGTCGAGTTTCATCAACCGCTGTTCCAGCATCGCCGCAGCCCACAGCGCAAGCACCAGCGTCACGCCCACCCAGAGCAATGCCTGCAATAACACGAGCAGCGACTCGCGATGACGACCCACAGGCAGCGTGGTGTCTTCGAGGTAAGCGACGAACTCCGGCCACATTCCCGTGATATACAGCGCTACACCTCCCCAGATCACGATAGCGATCGTCTGCTCGAAGGTCTGCAGTATGCGGCCAGCCCGCCCCTCTTTCGCGAAGCCCTTGCGCAGCACATAGAATGCAAGCCGAATCAGTAGATAGGACAGCGTCAGTGGAATAGCGACGCTCAATAGTCCAATCGCCTGCCAATGACTAAGCACACGACTGGCGAGCACAATGAAGCCCAGCGTCAACAGCGGCGTTAGCACCCGCTGGAAACTATCGAGTGAGACATTCAGTGCACCGCTCGATCCGGAAAAACGCTTCATGATCCCGCGCGATAACAGCCAGCCAAGCGCAATAGAAACAGCGAGCGCGAGCAACTGCCACATGAGGTTAGGATCATCAACATCGGCCAGTAACTGTGACCAGAGATTGGCAGCAGGATTCATCGGGGTTCCAGTGGAATAGCGTCTTCACGGTGCCGCATCCAGTTCGACGCAAATCGATCTGTTAGCGCTGCGTTGCCTCGTATGATCAGCAAGTTTTCCGCATTCACGTTTTGTGCGCTCCAAGTGAAGTTGAAGCTGCCGGTCAGCACCACTGACTGCGCAGACCCTGCGTCGATCACCATCACTTTGTTGTGCGCGCTTTTGTACCGCGTCTCCAGCCATACCGGCACGCCCGCACGCGCCAGCGCGTCGAGCAGTGATCCGGGGTTATCCGCATGCTGCTTCGCATCGGCCAGCACTCGAACATCGACGCCACGGCGACGTACCGTGATGAGGCTATCCGCGATTTTGCGGTTGGTCAACAGGAAGGCCTGCACCAGTACCTGTGAGCGCGCTGCGTCGAGCGTCGCCAGCAGCGCGTTCTGCGCGTTATCCCAAGGCGGAAAGTAAACCTCAAGGGCGCCCGCTGCCGGCAATGCGCAAACCTCTGGAACGGGTTCGCGCGCAAAACTTACAGCCACCCAACATAGCAGCACCGTTGTCAGACAGCGCCACGGCCGGAGGGTCATTGCTTGCGCTCTAATACTGCGGCAAAAAAGCCGTCGGTCCGGTGCACATGCGGCAGCAACTGGAGATAATCCCCTTGGTCGAGCGTAATCTTTTGCTCTGCTAATACGTCGCGTACCGGCACCAATGAAAACTCAGGATGAGTAGACAGAAAATGTGTGACGATGGCCTCATTCTCTTCAGCCAGTAAGCTACACGTCGCATACACCAACCGACCACCCGCCTTCACCAATCGCGACGCACCGGCAAGTATGGCCTGCTGCTTGGCATTCAACTCCGCAATATCGCTCGGCTGTTGGCGCCACTTGATATCAGGATTGCGGCGCAGCGTGCCCAAGCCACTGCAAGGTGCATCGACCAGCACTCGATCAATCTTGCCGGCTAGCCGCTTCACCTTCGCATCGTTCTCATGCGCGATAACCACCGGATGAACATTCGACAGACCACTGCGTGACAAGCGCGGCTTGAGCTTTGCGAGTCGCTTGTCCGAAACGTCGAAGGCATACAGGCGACCCGTGTTGCGCATCGCCGCACCGATCGCGAGCGTCTTGCCACCCGCACCGGCACAGAAATCAACCACCATCTCTCCGCGCTTCGCACCCACTAGATGGGCAAGCAACTGACTGCCCTCATCCTGCACCTCGATCCCGCCTTCCTTGAACAGCGTCAGATTTTGCAGCGCAGGCTTTTTCGATAGTCGTAGGCCGAGTGGCGAGTAGCTCATTCGTTCGAAAGGAATATGGGCTTCCGACAGCACTGCTTCCGCTTGCTCTATAGAAGACTTCAGCACGTTGACGCGCAAATCAAGCGGTGCAGGCCGATTCAATGCTTCCATCAGCGTCATAGCCTCGTCTTCGCCAAACTGCGCAACGAAACGCTCGCGTATCCAGTCGGGGAAGCTGCTACGTGCTGCAGCACTCAGTGTCGTGCGATCGATGGCGATCACGCGGGTCAGCCATTCACTCTCCTGCTCAGAGAGTCCGGCGATCGCATCAACGCCGGCCGTATCGGCCAATGCCAGCAACGCTACGCGGCGCATCTGCGCACCAGTGCCGGAATCGACAAACTGCATTAGCAAAGTTCGGTTGCGCAGAAAGCCATACACCGCTTCAGCGATCGCGCCCCGCTCACGTCCGCCCAGTCGCGGATGATCTCGGAAGTAGCGAGACAAGGTGACGTCGGCCGGACCAGCGAAGCGCAAGATCTCGCGCAATGCCTCTTCGGTACCGCCAACGATGAACGGGGGCAGTCTCATAGAGTCCCGTTAGTGAACGCTTGACGCGACGCGACGAACACGGTCGCCATCGAGCCACACGCGCCCTTCGATAATGTCGCGCACCGCGCGCGGATAGATCACATGCTCCTGTGCCAGCACGCGTTTCGCCAGTTCGCTTTCAGTATCTCCATCAAGCACAGGAACGACTACCTGATCAATGATGGGCCCATGATCCAGTTCGGGCGTCACATAATGTACCGTCGCGCCATGAAATTTCACTCCGGCGTCCAGCGCCTGCTGGTGCGTGGCCAATCCGGGAAAACTCGGCAGCAGGGACGGGTGAATATTCAGCAACCGAGCCTGATAATGATGAACGAAACCGGCTGTCAGTATGCGCATGAAACCCGCCAGAACCACAAGATCGGGTTCGAATCCATCGATGATTTCTGCGAGGGTGCGATCGAAGCTGTCGCGATCGGGAAAGTTGCGGTGTTCGACTGTCGCGGTCGGGATGCCTGCGCTTTGAGCCGTTTGTAGACCCGTAGCGTCGGCTTTATTGCTGATGACAGCGGCAATGCGTGCCGGCCATTTCTCGGCAGCGGCTGCATGAAGCATGGCTTCCATGTTGCTGCCGCGTCCCGAGATCAGGATCACGATGTTTTTCATGGCGCGCATTTTATCAGCGCCTGAACATCGTGCTTATTCGAACGAGAAGAAAACGCGGAACGGTATACGCTTCTCGTGCCAGTAGTCGGCGGCATCGCGGAACACGTCCAGCAAATTCTCTCGCGCCTCGCGATCAAACTTCTGTGTATTCGGCATTTGCTCAAGCACGATGAGGAACCCATGCTGCGGGCCAGCCTTGTGGATCGCATCGGTGAGGCATTCACGCAATGCATCGTAATTCTTAGACTGTGGCCTGGGAATATGAAATGACTCGGCGATAGCCGCCAAAACCTGCTGGCGTGTCAGAGCCTGCGACAAATTCGCATAAAGGAAATGGTGAGCGAGGCGACTAGCTTCTGACTGCAGATCGGTGACCCGGAAAGCGCGAATGGATTGCACTACATTCCCCGGAACCGTGCGCAGCAACCCGCCGCCCGACACTGTTTCCTGGACCTGTTCTTCGCGCTGTGGCAGCGCGGCGACCATATAAATATTCACGATCCTGTTGAAACGTCGAATGCCACGCCGGAAAACTTGTTTTTCTTGCAAAACCGGCGCCGCAACAGCACAACGACCCCGGTCTTCATGAATTTTCCGACCTGATCGCATTGATTGACAGCAATGCGAGATGATACCTGCGCTTTGTTTCCGGCAAAACCCCCGACCGTCATTTGACTGCTCAGGTGTTATAAATAAAATATCAATTTGATTTAAATGTTCGCAAAAGTCAGCATCTTCTGTCATTTCCTTTCGCATCGTTCTACGAATAATCCCGGCAATCAGGGTCAGGCAGTCATCTCTGCGCCCCGAAACGCGCTGTAATCCCCCTGATCCAGGCCAAAAAACCGCAATACGTCGTCCCTCCGGTTCAAGGTATCGATCTGCCCCAA
>CAZXRS010000155.1:0-5347 GCA_964642635.1 uncultured Bifidobacterium sp.
ACGCCTAGCACAGCGGGTTCATCTGGCGGCTTGCCGGTATAGGTGGAGTGATAGATTGGATCTCGTCGCATGGTGATGCGATCGACGGTGAACACCGGAAACCAGTCCTGCTCGTTGTAATACCCGGTGTGATCGCCAAACGGTCCCTCGAGCGCGTGCTCGTAGCCGCTGGCATGGCTGTCATCCGGATAAATATGGCCTTCAAGCACGATTTCAGCCGAGGCCGGTAAGCGTAGCTCACTACCGATCGCTTTCACTAGCTCAGTCCGGCTGCCGCGCAGGAGTCCGGCAAACTGATATTCCGACAGGCTGTCCGGCACCGGGGTAACGGCTCCTAATATAGTGGCGGGGTCGGCGCCGAGGGCCACCGCGATCGGATAGGGCTGGCCGGGGTTCCTCAGGCAGTGCTCACGGAAATCCAGCGCGCCGCCGCGATGTGCAAGCCAGCGCATGATCAGCTTGTTCGGCCCGAGCACCTGCTGTCTATATATACCGAGATTCTGCCGCTTCTTGTTAGGCCCCTTGGTTATGACCAGCCCCCAAGTAATGAGCGGCGCGATATCTCCGGGCCAGCAATGCTGAACCGGCAGACGGGACAGATCCACGTCCTGCCCCTCCCACACAATCTCCTGACAGGGCGCAGAGCGCAATTCTCGCGGCGCCATATCCCAGACAGACTTCACCAGCGAGCCCAGACCCAGCACATCCTTGAAACCTTTCGGCGGCTCCGGCTCCTTCAGCGCCGATAGCAGCTGGCCAATGCGACGCAGTTCGCCGACATCAGACGCGCCCATGCCAAGTGCCACCCGCTTCGGTGTACCAAACAAGTTGCCCAGCACCGGCATCGTGTGACCCGTCGGCTGAGTAAACAAAAGTGCCGGCCCGCCCGCCCGCAATGTGCGGTCGCACAATTCGGTCATCTCTAAATAAGGAGACACCGGAAGTGATACCTCTGACAACTCGCCGGATTGTTTCAACTTGGCAATAAAGTCCCGCAGATCGGAATATTTCATGAATAATTGACTTTTTTCAAAGTGAAGGCTGACTGTAGGGACGGCCAAGGCAACTGGCTGATTTTACTGGATATTGTTACAGGGAAAGTGGCGCTTCATAATAAAAGGTTATAGTTTTTCTGATTTCCAGTATTGACTCGATATAATCACCTACCTACAATCCGCTCAAATTTTGCAGGAAGCGGTTCCGGGTATCCCGGAAGGGCAATTCAAAACACAGCCCGCCGCCTTCTGTTATATCGGGAATTGATCCACGAGCAATTGTAGAGATTGTTCAGAAACAGGGTCAGCCTTTCGTTCCCGAAACAAGATTGCCGCGCTTGTCCGGTTGCACCTGGGGGCAAGTTGAAAGGCAACACCGACGTTTGCTGGGGAGCCGACGCATTGCAGCATCTGCGTTTGGTAGCAAACGAAATTTGTTTTCGCGGTGAATTGAAGCACGAAGCACGCTTGCAATTGGCCTCAATTCAGAGTGCCTGGCAAAACGTGAATGCAGACTTGTCATGCTGTCAATGAGGAGAGCACATGACGGGGTTGAAGCACTCTTGTTTTGCCAGGCATTTTGAGGGCCGCGATATTCAGGAGGTAAGATGAATAGTCGACGCAAATTCGCAGCGTTGGTCGGTGCGGGAAATACTTCCCCACTTATTAGCAGTGCCATCGAGGTCAACCTCGACAGAATCCGCAGCTTTTATGCAGCTGCCCGCCACACGCTGGCGATGATTGGTCTGGCTGCCCTGGCAGTGATGATCCTCGCGTTCTTCCGGCCTGCGCTGCTGGATGACATTAAAGAGCTGTCCCCGTTTGCAGTGGATTCCGGCGAACAGCTGGCGGCGGACGAACTCGCTTTCGCAGCCTTGCTTGAACTGCCGCAGCCAAAATATGCGGTATCAGGCTCGGGCACATCGTCAACCATCGAGCAACAGCGGGTAACGCGCTGGCTGTCCAAGCGCTATCGCATCGCCGGTACGGCGAGCCAGATGCTCGTCAGCGCAGCCTATGAATCGGCAGAAGCGGTCAAACTTGATCCGCTGCTGATTCTTGCCGTGATGGCGATTGAGTCGAGGTTCAATCCGTTTGCGGAAAGCTCGGTCGGCGCACAAGGTCTGATGCAAGTGATGTCGCGCGTTCACCATGACAAGTTCGACAATCACGGCGGCGTGACAGCAGCGTTGAATCCGGTCGCGAACATTCAAGTTGGCGCGCGGATCCTGAAAGATATGATCCGGCATGCTGGCTCTATCCAGGGCGGCCTGAAGTTGTACGTCGGTGCTGGCAACATGGAAACCGACGGAGGCTATGCGAGCAAGGTGATGTCCGAGCACGCAAAGCTGCAGGCTGTTGCTGCTGGCAAGCAGGTGCCAGCATTTACGCCGGTGCAGCCGGTAGCGACGCCTGACGAAGCCAAGGCAGAGAAAAACAGAACCACGGTCACGGAGCAGGAACCCGCCTGATCGGTGCTAGCGAAAAAACAAAGGGGCCTGTGGGCCCCTTTGTTTTTTCTGGCTTTGATTACTTTGTATCAGCGCCGACGTACTCACGTAAGCGACGCATCGCCTCTTCCAGATTCGCCATCGATGTCGCGTACGACACGCGGATGTAGCGCTTTGCACCCGTCACACCGAAATCCAGCCCCGGTGTCAGCACAACACCGGTCTGATTCAGAACATCACGACACCACTGATCAGCATCGTCGGAGAAGCGGCTGCAATCCGCATACACATAGTAGGCACCGTCGGGCAGCACTGGAATACCAAAACCAAGCCTGAGCAGTTCCGGCACGATGAAATCTCGCCGACGCTGGAATTCCTGCCGCCGCTGTTCCGCCACTTGCAATGCTTCGGGCTCGAAGCAGGCTAGCGCCGCATGTTGCGCCAGGCTGGACGCGCAGATGAAGAAATTCTGAGCGAGTTTCTCGATGGCTGGCAGCATGGCTGGCGGCACCACCAGCCAGCCCAGCCGCCAACCTGTCATGTTGAAGTATTTTGAAAAACTATTGATGACGACGATATCGTCACCCAACTCCAGCGCTGTGTATGGCTTGTCCTCATAGGTCAGCCCCTGATAGATTTCATCGACCAGCGCGAATCCCTTATGGCGTCTCACCACCTCCAGTGTGCGTGAGAGCTCGTCGCGCGTGATGGAGGTACCGGTCGGATTGGACGGTGACGCCAACAGCACACCTCGGGTCTTATCGGTCCAGTGCGCCTCTACCATCGAAGCAGAGAGCTGGAAGCGCTCAGCCGGCCCACTCGGGATCAGCTGAGGATGTCCGTTGAATGCCGCAATGAAATGGCGATTGCACGGATAACTGGGATCCGGCATCAGCACTTCGGCATCGCGCTCAACCAGCGCGGCACAGGCCAGCAGCAATGCTGCTGATGCACCGGCAGTGACCACAATGCGCTCAGTTGGGACATCGATACCGAATACATCTCTGTAATGACCCGAAATCGCGTCACGCAGCTCTTGCAGCCCGAGTGCGGCGGTGTAACGCATCGCCGCCCCATTCGATAGCGCGCGGCTGGCGGCGTCCAGTACTGACTGAGCCGGCGGAAAGTCTGGCTCACCGATGCACATAGGAATGATGGAGCGTCCAGCTTTCTCAAGCTCGGCGGCGCGCTTGAGCACCTCCATCACATGGAAGGGTTCAATCTCCTGCAGGCGTTGCGCGAGCGAGAAATCCATCGCCGGCTTGACTTAGCGGCTGGCGCCGACCTCGGTCGTGCGCAGCTGGGCGGCGATCTTGTCCAGTACGCCGTTGACGTACTTATGGCCATCGATGCCGCCGAAAGATTTGGTCAGTTCCACGGCCTCGTTGATCACGACCTTGTACGGAATCTCAATGTGCTGCTTGAGTTCGTAGGCACCAATCAGCAAGGCCGCGTGTTCGATCGGCGATAGCTGATCGATGGAACGGTCGATGAAAGGCACGATGGCCTCACGCAAGCTGGCCACGTCTCGGATCGCACCGTGCAGAAGCGCATCGAAATGTTCTCGGTCAGCCTTGTCGAAACCGTGCGCATCGCGAATATATGCATCGATCACGCCGGCGTCTTCCTTGCTCATCAGCCATTGATACAGGCCTTGCAACGCAAACTCGCGCGCGCGATGGCGCGGCGTGCGGTGCTTGCTGGGATTGGCGTGCTGGGACTTGGTGCTGCTCATGAATTGCCTTATTCGTTGTCGGCTTCATCAGCCAGTTCTTCCATAGCGGCGACCAAATTGGCCATTTCCACCGCGACGCGCGCGGCATCCGCGCCCTTGGCAGCCATGCGAACCTCTGCCTGCTCGTCATTCTCCGTGGTCAACACGGCATTGGCGATAGGAATACCAAAATCCAGACCGATGCGCGTGATGCCCTTGCCAGACTCATTCGAAACGAGTTCGAAATGGTAGGTCTCGCCGCGTATCACCGCACCCAGCGCGATCAGCGCGTCAAACTGTCCGGACTCAGCCATCTTTTG
This sequence comes from uncultured Bifidobacterium sp., assembly GCA_964642635.1. Lineage (GTDB taxonomy): Bacteria > Pseudomonadota > Gammaproteobacteria > Burkholderiales > Burkholderiaceae_D > Pernthalerella. The sequence goes on from CAZXRS010000155.1 coordinate 4,481, forward strand.
CAGCGCCAGCGGAATCTCGAGCGCACCCGGTACCGTGACCAGCAAAACATCCTGATCTTCAACGCCGAGATGCTTCAACTCTGCCAGACAGGCGGCTCGAAGACCATGACAGACATCTTCATTAAAGCGCGCCTGCACGATGCCAATCCGCAGACCCATACCATCAAATTCGGGTTCGTAAATGCCTACGCTCATATTGCCTCCCGCGTCAGTGGTCTGTCGGTCCGGCTTGGTAGCCGGTGACTTCCAGGTTAAAACCGGTCATCGAGGGCATCTTCCTCGGGTTGGCCAGTAACTTCATCTTGCGCACTCCCAGCGCGCGCAAGATCTGCGCGCCGATGCCATAAGTACGTAAATCCATACGCGCGCCTCGCGCCGGCGTCGCTGGTTGTGATGCGCCTAGCGCATTGAACTGCGCAAACATCTGCTCGGGTGATTCCTCGCAATTCAGCAGCACGATCACGCCACGCTCGGACGCTCGTATGGCCTTCATCGCTGCGGCCATATTCCACGAGTGGGTGGTATCACGTGTTTCGAGTAGGTCGAGCAGCGACACCGGTTGATGCACACGTACCAGTGACTCCAGGTCAGGATCAATCTTGCCGTGCACCAGCGCAAGGTGTGCGCCGCCGCTGGGCGTGTCGCGAAAAGCGACCGCATGGAAGCTGCCATGGGGTGTCTGCATCTCACGCTCACCTACACGTTCGACCATGCTCTCGGTCTGGCTGCGGTAATGAATGAGGTCCGCAATCGTGCCGATCTTCAGCTGATGCTCTTGCGCGAATTCGACTCAGTCCGGCAGGCGCGCCATCGTGCCGTCATCTTTCAGAATCTCGCAAATCACTGCAGCTGGGGTGAGGCCAGCAA
>CAZXRS010000156.1:0-5245 GCA_964642635.1 uncultured Bifidobacterium sp.
GCTCACGAAGGCGCAAGCCGCAGGTATCTCAGCAAAGGTCATTCCGGCGCTGACTGCGGATCAGATTGAAGTCATCAGCTTCGCCAGTAGTGCGCAAATCGCCGCAATCACGACGACACAGATTAGCGCTATCAACGCTAGCAATTGGCCGAGTGATGCCGATCTTTTGATCTTGTCTCCGCAGCAAATCGCCGCGATCCGACCAGAGAGTATTACTGCATTGTCGGCAGCAGCCATCGGGTCGTTAAATGCTAAGCAGGTTGCTGCGCTGACGACCGCGCAGATCACATCGCTGACTGGCGAAGATATGGGCATGCTGGGTACTGCTCAGATTAAGGCACTGAGTACGTCGCAGATTAAGGCGCTGTCATCGCTGGTTGTGGGATTGAATAGTAGCCAGATCGCTGCGATGTCAGGCGCACAGTTCGCTGCAATGACCACCGATCAGATTCAGACGCTGTCTTCGGAACAGATCGCCGGTCTGTCGCCCACCGCGATACCGTTGTTGTCCGCGCGGCAGATGATATCCATGCCGCAGTTGACGTCGACGCAAATTGCGGCGATCACGCCGGCGCAGATTGGGGCTATTCCGAGTGAGTATTGGGCGTCGTTGAATGCCATGACGCTGCTCCCTCCAAAACTCGTGAGCGCGATATCCCCGAGCAACATGCCTTTGCTCTCGAACTCGGTGATTGACAGTATGTCGAGCGCACAGGTCGCTGCACTAACATCGGCGCAGTTCGTTGCAATGACGACCGATCAGATCAAGTCGCTGTCGGCAGAGCAGATCGTGGGGCTGTCTACGGCCATCATTCCGAAGCTGTCTTCGCAGCAGATGATCGCGATGCCGCAGTTGACGACCGCGCAAATTGCGGCGATCACGCCGGCGCAGATTGCTGCTATTCCGAGCGACTATTGGTCGTCACTGAATGCCATGACGCTACTCCCTCCAAAACTCGTGAGCGCGATATCGCCGGACAATATGCCTGTGCTATCTGTCTCAGTGATCCACAGTATGTCGAGCGCGCAGGTCGCTGCGTTGACGTCTGCCCAGTTTGTAGCGATGTCCACCGACCAGATCAAGGCGCTGTCTTCGGATCAGATCGTGGGACTGTCAACGGCGATTGTTTCAAAGCTGTCGTCGCTGCAGCTCATTGCGATGCCACAGTTCAGCGCCGCGCAGGTTGCTGCTATTACTCCTTCCCAAATCGCCGGCATACCGGGCGACTACTGGGCGTCGGTGGATGGGTTCTCGCAACTGCCGGCGAAGCTGGTGGCGGCGATTCTGCCGGAGAATTTCGCATTGCTGTCGCCGGGAGCCATCGCTAGTTTGTCAACCACTCAGGTGGCTGCGTTGACCACTGCGCAGATTGCCGCGCTGGGTAATGGCCAACTCGCCGCGCTGAGCACCGCCGACTTGCGTGCTATGAGCGCAACCCAGGTGGCAGCGCTGAGTATCGATCAGATCGCTGCACTGGATGCGAATCAGCAGAAGGTATTTACGACTGCGCAGATGTCTGCTTGGACGACAGAGAAGAAGACGGCCTACTTGTCACCCCTGGCGCTGGATCTCGATGGCGGCGGTGTACAGACGTTGTCGATGGCGAATGGCGTGATGTTCGACGTGAACAACGACGGTGTGCTCGAGCGCACTGGTTGGGTCGCGCCGCGCGATGGTCTGCTGGTACGTGACCTGAATAGCGACGGCCTGATCAATAACGGCGGTGAATTGTTTGGCCAGGGCACAGTGCTGGCCAATGGACGCAAGGCTGCCAACGGTTTTGAGGCCTTGCAGGCGCTCGATACGAATCACGACGGTGTGATTGATCACCACGACTCCGGCTTTGCGCAACTGCTGGTCTGGCAGGATCGCAATGGCGACGGACATGCCGATGCGGGCGAGCTGACCTCATTGGGCGAGTTGCACATTGCATCGTTGTCTGTGCAGTCGCAGGCAACGCTGCAGGCGGATCAGGGCAACCTGATCGGGCTCATGGGTCAGTATGCGGATACCGGTGGCCAGCAGCATGCGCTGGTTGATATCTGGTTCCATACGGAGAAGGTCGCGGCTGCGGCGCCAGTGCCAGTCTCAGTGTCTTCGCTGGCTATCGGCGACGTGCTTCAGCCGGCGCCAGCAGAGGTGATTGCTGACGGTTCGCCTGCGGCGCCATCTGTGGTGCCAGAGGCTGATACCGGCGCTATCGAAGGCTATATGGCATTGATGACGAATCAGGTGCACAAGCTGGCTGACAATCTCGTCGCTGCGTAGCGCTAGTCCGCCTACCACGTCATAAAAAAACAGCCGGTCACGTCATCGTGCCGGCTGTGTAATGACAGCAACAGTGAAAGTAACTTAAGCGTACTCGGCCAGCGCTGCTTTCATTTTCTTCATGGCCGCGACTTCGATCTGGCGTATGCGTTCAGCAGATACGCCGAACTCCGCTGCCAGTTCATGCAGCGTCGCGCCAGAGCCATCATCGTTGGCGAGCCAGCGTGCCTCGACGATGCGGCGTGATCGAGCATCCAGGGTCGCTAGCGCCTGCTCGAGGCCTTCGGTCTGCAGACGGTCGTACTGATTCGCCTCCATGACTTTCATGGGCTCGGAGTGCTCTGAGCGCAAGTAAGAGATGGGCGAGAACTTTGCGTCTTCATCATCGTCATTCGGTGCTTCCAGTGCGATGTCGCGACCAGACATGCGCATTTCCATCTCAATGACTTCTTCAGGCTTGACGTTCAGCGTAGCGGCCAGGTCATCGACCTGCTCGGGTGTCATCGCTTCGAAGCTGGTCTTGTGACTACGCAGATTGAAGAACAGCTTGCGCTGCGCTTTGGTGGTGGCCAGTTTCACCATGCGCCAGTTGCGCAGGATGTATTCATGAATCTCGGCCTTGATCCAGTGGATCGCGTAAGACACGAGGCGCACGCCCTGTTCAGGATCGAAGCGCTTCACGGCTTTCATCAGTCCGATATTGCCTTCCTGGATCAGGTCAGCATGCGGCAGGCCATAGCCCAGATAGCCGCGTGCGATCGACACCACCAGTCGCAGGTGCGACATGATCAGTTGCTGAGCAGCGGCGAGATCGCCTTCGTCGCGCAGTTTGCGCGCGAGTGCCGACTCTTCTTCCTGCGAGAGCATCGGCAGGCGATTGACGGTGGAAATGTAGGCATCAATGTTGCCGACACTGGCGGGAAACCCGAGAGCCAGCGCCTGGCGACCGGCCGGCACGAGGGCAGACGATGCGGACATAGCTGTCATTGGTTCTCCTGAATAGGGCACACAGGGCGGCGCCCGGGGTGGGCAGCCTTTACAGACTCCATATTAGCACTCTCAGATAAGGAGTGCTAAGGGGTCAGATCATGGGAGGTGCGAGAGGGGTTGCTTTTGTGATATTTATGGCTCATAAGGCGACGCTCAACGCCCGCCGCACCGACAGTCCCGCTCCAATCACCCCCAGCCCTGAAGCGGCCAATAACAGCCCGGCCACCGAGCCCGCATCCAGCGGCGCCAGCAGGAAGCTGGAGCCATAGAGTTTGGCCAGCTCGACCACCGAAGCATTCATCAGCATGAGCCCTCCGGCGACGGCCAGTAGCGCTAGCGCGCCGGCGCACAGGCCGAGCAGTCCGCCCATGTAGTAGAACGGCCGCGATACGAACGCATCAGTGGCACCGACCAGCCTCGCCACACCAATCTCTTCATGTTGCGAGAACACCTGTAGTCGTATGGTGTTGAACACCACGGCCAGCACCACACCGCAGAGTGTGGCTGCCAGCAAGCCCAGCACGGTTGTTGCGAGTTCGAGCAGCGCTGCGAGACGCTTTACCCAGGCCGCATCCAGCTGCACGGTTTCGACGCCCGACAGTTTTTGCAGTTCGACCGCCAGCTTCTCGATGCGCGCGGGACGGGACTTCGCATCACCACCGGCGATGCGCACGACGTAAGCATCAGGTAGAGGATTACTGCCCAGCGCACCGACGACATCATTCAAGCCGGCGCGAGATTTCATCGAGGCGAGTGCCTTGTCGCGATCGATAAAGTCAAGTGTCACCGTCACGCCCGCCTGCTTTGCCGCTGCACGAATATCGGTAGCGATGGCTTGCGCGCGGTCGCGCGCTACCTCGGTAGATAAAAACACACTGATCTCCGGCTCGACGGCCAGATCGCGCGAGACGGGTCGCAAGTTTTCGAGCAGGGTCAGCCCGGCTAAGGGCAGCACCAACGCCAGTGCAATGACCACCACGTTGAAGCTAAAGCTGCCCGGTGTCTTGCGGATGCGTGCAAGCGCGGCGTTGAGTGCGAGCCAGTGTTCACGGAGCCAGTTCATGCGCCCACCTCGCTCTGTGCGTCATGCATGCTGATCACGCGACCATGATCAAGCTGAACGACGCGATCAGCGTTTTGCAGCAAGCGCTCGTCATGCGTGGAAATGATGCAGGTAACGCCTGCGCTATTAAAAGCTTGCAGCATGTCGATCACCAGCTTGCCACTGGCGCGATCCAAATTGGCGGTGGGTTCATCAGCCAGTATGATGCGCGGCTTATGCACAATGGCACGTGCGATCGACACGCGCTGTTGCTCACCGCCAGAGAGCGCGAGTGGCGCCAGCAGGGATTTTTCACCCAGCCCCACACGATCCAGTGCAACGCGCGCGCGTTGCTCGGCTTCTTTCGCAGTAGACCCACTAACCAGTAGTGGAAGCATCACGTTCTGCAGCACGTTACGATCGTTCAGCAACCGGTGCTGCTGCAAGATCAGGCCGAGCTTGCGACGCAGATACGGAACCGTGGTGCGATTCATCTTGCGCATGTCCTGTCCGCTGACGAGAAGTAAACCGGCACTGGGCCGTTCAATACCGGCGATGAGTTTGAGTAGTGTGGACTTGCCTGCGCCGGACGGGCCAGCCAGATACACGAGTTCGCCTTCGGCGATTTCCATCGACACATCGGTCAATGCAATCACATCGCCCGGATATTTCTTTGCGACGTGTGAGAAAGAAATGATGGACATAGAATAGATAAAGGTTCAGCCGAGCAGCGCGTCAACGAATTCGGTGGCATTAAATGTTTGCAGATCATCGATACCTTCGCCAATACCGATGAAATACACGGGTACCTTGCGTTGCTTGACGATCGCGGCCAGTACGCCACCTTTCGCGGTGCCGTCGAGCTTGGTGACGATCAGGCCAGTAAGCTGCAGGGCGTCATCAAACGCTTTCACCTGTGCCAGCGCGTTCTGGCCGGTGTTGCC
>CAZXRS010000157.1:0-5232 GCA_964642635.1 uncultured Bifidobacterium sp.
GATCGGCTTTCGGCAGCATCAGGGCTTTCATGAGCACTGTGTCGAAACCATCTTCATGGATATCCTTCGGCAATGTGCACCGGCCAAATTGCTGGTGAGTGCACGCTATAGCCGGCGCGGCGGTATCGACATCAATCCGTGGCGTGCAAATTTCCCTTTGACCAAGATGCCTGCGAATGATCGGGGAGCGCGTCAGTAAGCGAGCATGCGCTGCAGTCAACTTTGCACAACCCTGCGCATCAAAGCCATTGCTATCGCCTGTGGGCAGGTATAGATTGAGCCCCCCGGGCAAATGCTCGGGTCGGAATAAAGAAAAAGGCGGTTTTGCCATAGGAGCAAGAATCGCCAGAACGGCTGAGAATCTGCGTGGTAACGGCAGGTTCTCAGAGACAGTCACCGACTTTGCTTCGCCAGGCCGCAAGAATGCTCCTATAATGCCGAGCGAGTGAATTATTGTGCAACGCGTCATGACCCATTTCAGCCAAATCCTGCCCGCCAAGAATGTCGTCCTTGATCTGGAGTGCTCCAGCAAGAAACGGGCTTTCGAACAGGCCGGACTCATCTTCGAAAACAATTGCGGCATCGCCCGCTCGACCGTATCGGACAACCTGTTCGCGCGCGAGCGCCTAGGCTCCACCGGTCTGGGCCACGGGGTCGCCGTACCGCATGGCCGGATACGCGGCCTGAAGGCGCCGCTGGCCGCCTTCGTCAGATTGTCCGAACCCATTCCTTTCGAATCTCCCGATGGCGAGCCGGTCAAACTTCTGATTTTCTTGCTTATCCCGGACAACGTCACCCAACAGCATCTGGAAATTCTTTCTGAAATTGCCGAGATGTTCTCCGACAAGTCATTCAGGCTCTCCATGACCGAAGACGCAGACGCGATGTTGCTGCATCAGCGCCTGGTCAGCTGGCAGCCTTCTGAGCGTAGCGCGGCTTGAGTGTCCGGTTGAAAATTGTAGCGAGCGGTCCGAGTTCGGCTCGAGAAGCGCCGCCGTACAGGTCGTACGGCGGGCATCGCAGGAGCGAAATAGGTTCGCGCAGTAAATTTTCATACGGACACTGAGATGGCTTCGAACAACCCGCTGTCTATTCAAGAGCTTGTCGACGACAATCGTGAATCGCTGCGGCTGGTCTGGCTGGCGGGTGAAGCGGGCGGCAGGCGAGTCATTTATGGCGACGCGGCGTCAGCCGCCGATCAGGTGGGTCACCTGAACCTTATTCATCCGGGCCGCATACAGGTCTTCGGACAACAGGAAATTGATTATTTGCTGCGGCTGTCTGAAAGCAGCCGCATGTTCCACACCCGCGAACTGGTCGCGGGTTCGCCGCCAGCGTTCATCATCGCGCAATCGCTGCAGCCGCATCCGTACATCGTCGAGGTTTGCAAGGAACATAATATCCCCTTGCTGACCACACCGTTACCTGCAGCGCAAGTCATCGACTACCTGCGCGTCTATCTGTCCAAAAAGTTGGCCACGCGCGTGACCATGCATGGCGTGTTCATGGACGTGCTCGGTGTCGGCGTACTCATTACCGGTGAGTCAGGCCTGGGTAAGAGCGAACTGGGTCTGGAACTGATCTCTCGTGACCACGGCTTGGTCGCTGATGATGCGGTCGAGTTTGCGCGTATCGCGCCGAACATGATCGAAGGACGCTGCCCCCCGCTATTGCAAAACCTGCTCGAGGTACGCGGCCTCGGACTACTCGATATCAAGACCATCTTTGGTGAAACCGCCGTGCGGCGCAAGATGCGACTGAAGCTGATTGTCCATCTCGTAAGACGCAAAACGCTCGAGGAAAACTACGAGCGCCTGCCACTGCATCAGCAGACGCAGGATGTACTGGGCGTTCCCATCCGCAAGGTCGTGATTCCCGTCGAGGCCGGCCGTAACATCGCGGTGCTGCTAGAAGCTGCGGTGCGCAACAACATCCTGCAGATGCGCGGCATCGACACCCTGACGAGTTTTATGGAGCGCCAGCAGCGCGCGATGGGCGAAGAGTAAAGCCCTCCTTCGGCGGGATGCTTTCCGCTATGATGCATGTATGCGCATCATTCTTCTCACTGGTATTTCTGGCTCTGGCAAATCCGTCGGCCTGAACGCACTTGAAGACGCCGGTTACTTCTGTGTCGATAACCTGCCGCCGGCATTGCTGCGCGCACTGGTCGAAACTCGCGTCGCCGAAGGCGCACAAAAACTGGCTGTTGCGGTTGACGCTCGAAGTGCATCGTCGCTGGCCGAGCTGCCGGACACCATCAGCTGGATGAAATCGCAAGGACACGCGGTCGACGTGGTGTTCCTTACCGCGAAAACCGAATCGCTGATCAACCGCTTTTCCGAAACCCGTCGCAGTCACCCGCTGTCACATCGTATCGCGCCAGACGCGCCGCAATCGGAATTGCCCACCCTCACCGAGTGCATACGTCAAGAACGCGAGATGCTGTCCGCGATCGAAGGCCTGGGTCATTTAATCGATACCTCAGGCCTGACGGCGAACCAGTTACGCGCATGGATCAAAGATTTGATCCATAGCGGTCAGAGCGCGCCACTGTCACTGCTGTTCGAATCATTCGCCTTCAAGTACGGTGTCCCGCTAGACGCAGATCTCGTCTTCGATGTCAGGGTGGTGCCGAATCCTTTCTACGACAAGCAGCTGCGTCCGCTGACGGGCAGAGATCAGCCTGTCATTGATTTCCTCGTTGGGCAGCCAGATGCGATGGGGCTGATGGAAGATATCCGTGCATTCGTCGATAAATGGCTGCCTGCTTTCCAGCGCGACAATCGCAGCTATCTCACAGTGGCCATCGGCTGCACTGGTGGACAGCATCGTTCGGTATTCATGGTGGAGCGGCTCGCCGCGCACTTCCGCGATCGTGCTCGTGTGCTGGTACGGCATCGAGAACTCGACTGAGTGATGCACGCATGAGCGACGCCGGCTGGGTTCCGCTATTCCCGCTGAATACGGTACTGTTTCCCAATGGCGTGCTGCCGTTGCGCGTGTTCGAAACGCGCTATGTGGATATGGTGCGCGCTTGCATGAAACAGGACACGCCGTTTGGCGTGGTCGCTATCCGCTCAGGTAACGAGATTGGTGAAGCCGCTGAGCCTTACAGTGTCGGCACATTGGCGCATATTACCGAGTGGGACATGCCTGAGTTAGGTGTGCTGCTACTCAATACCCGGGGCGGCGAGCGTTTTCGCATTATTGAAACTCGCACACTACCCAGCCAGCTGATCGAAGCGCGTATTGACACCATGCCTGCGGATGACAAAGTTGACAGCGGAGAGGCGCTGACACTGTGCTCGAACCTGTTGCGTGTGGTCATTGAAGATCTGCTCGATCGCACGCGCGATGCAGCAGGAGAAGATTTCATCAATCCCTTGCCTGAACCGCACCGACTTAACGATGCCGGATGGGTAGCGAACCGCTGGGGCGAGATGCTGCCGATTGCAATCGAAGCAAAGCAAGCGCTACTCGAGCTAACCGACCCGGCTGTACGCTTGCAGCAAGTAGAACAGTACTTGAAAGAGAATGGTGTGATTTGACTCGCGTTATACGCCGGTCAGCAATTTTCTGACTGGCGCCGGTAGCGCCGCTTCAGCTAACTTCCCGACGCGAACCCATAGCAAATCCCTCTGCGCCGCGCTCGCATGCAAGGAAGATAGCTCCACTTTCAGCGGCGTCACCATCAGCTTGTAATGCGTGAACGCATGCATAAAGTCTGGCAGTGTTTCGATGCGTTTGATCTTGCCGAGATCTGAAAGCACAGCCCGAACCTCTGCAACCACATCCTCGGCAGATGCGTCGCCACCCAGGCGCTCTAGTTCAGGCAATGACTGTAAGCCTCCCCAGATGCCCGAAGGAGGCCGCTGCTCGAGCAGGATCTCACCGTCATGCATCACCAGCAGCATCACGGTGGATTTTTCAGGCGTCGCTTTCTTCGGTTTACGCGCAGGCAGCTCTGCGGTGCGACCAGTGTCGTAAGCGACACAACGCGACTGCATCGGGCAATCACCGCAACGCGGCCGGCTTCGCGTGCACAGCGTCGCACCGAGATCCATCAGTCCCTGTGTGTAGGCTTCAATATCTCGCTCGGGCAGCAGGGCCGAAGCGCGCTGCCATAGCTGCTTCTCCACTGCAGATTGCCCCGGGAATCCTTCGATACCGAATACGCGACAGAACACGCGCTTTACATTGCCATCGAGGATAGCCGCGCGAGCGCCGTAGGCGAATGCCGCGATCGCCGCTGCGGTCGATGGCCCGATGCCGGGCAGCGCAGCAAGCGCCGTCACGTCGGAAGGAAAACGACCCGCATGCTGCTCGACGACCGCCTGCGCGCAGCGATGCAAATTGCGCGCGCGCGTGTAATAACCGAGACCCGCCCACAGCGCCATCACTTCGTCCACCGGCGCAGCCGCCAGCGCGGCGACGTCAGGAAAGCGCTGCAAGAAGCGATGGTAGTAAGGAATTACGGTCGCGACCTGAGTCTGCTGCAACATGATCTCGGACAGCCAGATGCGGTAAGCATCACGCGTCTGCTGCCAGGGCAATTGATGACGACCGTGCTGCTTTTGCCAGGCAATCAGCGCGTCTGAAAACGCTGCGTCATGCGGCCGCTGAATGTCTTGGGCTACCCGCTTCATCGTTGGCAGCGTCCGCAGTAAAACGTGGAGCGCTGTCCTTGTACGATGCGCCGCACTGGTGTGGCGCACTGGCGGCAGGACTCGCCCTCGCGGTCGTAAACAAAATAACTTTGCTGAAAGTAGCCCGAAGCGCCATCGGCACCGATGAAATCCCGCAGGGTACTGCCGCCCTGCTCGATCGCCGCCGCCAATACGCGACGTATCGCTACCGCCAGTTTTTTATAGCGCGCCAGTGAGATTCGCCGGGCTGCGGTATTCGGATGAATACCCGCCTCAAACAGACTTTCGCACGCGTAGATATTGCCGACACCAACGACGATGTCGCCAGCGAGCAGCACTTGCTTAATCGCCGCGCTGCGCGTGCGAGTATTCCGATGAAGCAGCGCAGCCAGATCATCCCGACCCAGCGGCTCGACGCCGAGGCGACGCAACAGCAGGTGCTGCTCGATATCACCGTCCTCTTTTGCATGCCAGAGCACGGCGCCGAAGCGGCGCGGATCCGTAAAGCGCATCACCTGAGTTTGAAACTCGATATCGATGTGATCATGCTTCTGGGCGGCCAGTCCCGAGGGCAGGATGCGCAGGT
>CAZXRS010000158.1:0-5226 GCA_964642635.1 uncultured Bifidobacterium sp.
CGACTGCCGGCTCTCGGTGTCACTCGGCGATGCGCAGGTACCGCAGCGGCTGGCGGTAGCCATTTATCGTATTGTTCAGGAGGCGTTGACGAATGTGATGCGGCACGCAAACGCAACGCGGGTAGACATCGAGTTAGTCGCAAATGATCCGGCAGGAACGATTGAGGTGCGTGTGGTCGATGACGGTCGAGGATTTGACGTACACGGGTCCTATGCACATGGTTTGGGTCTAACCGGCATACGCGAGAGGGTGCTGGTGAATCAGGGAACGCTGAGTCTTGAGAGAGCCCAACCTAACGGATTTGAATTACGTGCAATTTTCCCGTTGACGGTTTCGGCAGCGTAGATCGTCAGGTAATCAGGCCGTGCTCTTTGGCATAGCGCTGTAACTCAAGTGCGGAGCTCACGCCAATTTTTTTGCGTATGTTCGCCTGATAATTAGAGGCAGTCTTAGTGCTCAGATGCAGTCGCGCGCTGATGCTCTCGATGCTCTCGCCAGAGGCTAGCAGCACGAGTACCTCGAATTCGCGTGGTAGTAGTTCATTGTGCGGTAGATTCGGTGAATTCAACTCGTCGAGCCCAGCCTGCAAATCTGGCGCGACCGGTTTCTCCCCCAACATCACCTGATGGATAGCGGTGATGATCTGGTCCGGTGCCATATTCTTGGTCAGATAGCCTGCCGCGCCGAGTCGAAGTGCCTGGTTCGCGATTGACGCATTCTCGTGCATCGAGAAAATCAGTACCTTCTGTGACGGATAGCGATTCAGGATGCGACGCAGTGTCTCAAAGCCACCTTGCCCCGGCATAGAGAGATCCATGATGATCACATCGGCAGACGAGTGTTCAAGCAGGCTATAGGCCTCTTCGCCGGTCGACGCTTCAGCGACCACTACGAGTTGTGGATCGAGTTCTATATATCGCTTATAGCCTGCTCTCACGACGGCATGATCGTCAACAAGCACGAGAGTTGTCTTGTGTGGGCTGTTCATCGTGGTCAGGTAGTCTTTGTTAAAACCACATGGTACAAAAAAAAGGCGACGCAGTGCGTCGCCTGGAGAGAGCGGCATTCGCCGCGATATTGAGAGGAAGCGGAGGCTTCGGTGTGCACTCTACGTCGCAGAACCATGCTCCGCCAGAGGAAAAATTCCTGACAGGCGTATTCCAGCATGGGTCAATGGCTCTATTGGGAAAAATTCCCAGTCATTTTTTACTGTCGGAACGCTTACAATTTCCGCAAATCAACAATCCGGCAACTAGAACCGGACGGCTCTAGTCCCCCAACCATGAAAAAATCTCTGACCCCCCCATGCCGCTTGAACGCGGTTGCACTGAGTATTGCCAGCCTTTTCGTGCCAATCAGCCTGTATGCGCAAGAGGCTAATAATCAGCGTCTGAAAGAAGTCGAGGTCGTTGGTACCTCACCGCTGCCGGGCATCGGTATCGAAGAAGATAAGCTGCCCTACGATGTACAGAGCGTGAACGCTGAAACGCTGTACCGTAGCCAGACCATGAACCTCACCGAGTTCATGGCGCGCAATCTTTCAGGCGTGAACATCAACGAAGTGCAGGGTAGTCCGTTCCAAGCCGACATTACCTATCGCGGCTTCCGCCTGTCGGGCATCCTCGGTTCCTCACAGGGCATGTCGGTATACCTTGACGGCGTACGCGTGAACGAACCGTTCGGCGATGTCGTGAACTGGGACATGATTCCCGAAGCGGCCATTGGCAATGTCACGCTCATTCCCGGATCGAATCCGGTGTATGGCCTGAATACCCTGGGAGGCGCTCTTGCGTTTACCACCAAGTCCGGACTAACGGCTCCGGGTACCGAGGTGAAGCTACAGGCGGGCAGCTTCGGACGCGCGCGTGCTGATGTCGCCTATGGCAACAAGTCCGAGGACGGTAGTCATCAGTTTGTTTCGGCGACAGGCTTTCGTGAGGATGGCTGGCGTGATTACTCCAGCGGTTCTTTGGGAAATGTGTTCGCCAAAATCGGTCGTCAACAGAATGACAGTAACTGGGACATTTCCCTGTTAGCCGGCAAGAGCAATATGCTGGGTAACGGTTTGCTGCCTAGCTACAGCTATGGACCGGACGGCGATGATCCTGCGATCAAAGGAATGTACGAGACCAACCGCCGCTGGGTGTATACGCATCCTGACCGTACAGAAAACCAGCTGACGATGCTGAACTTTAATTTCCAGCGCGTGCTAGATAGCGAGACTGAACTGGCGACCAATGCCTATGTGCGTCAAAGTACGCGAAAGGGTGTCAACGGCGATTATGAAATCGATGGCCCGCAGGCTGTAATGAACTATACCAATACGACACAGACCAGCTACGGTAGCAGCGTCAACCTGACCAAGCTTCTGGATGTGCACCAGATCACAACGGGCGCCAGTATTGATGCAAGTACCTCGCGCTATGGAGCGTCACAGGCGGATTGTGCGAACTTAAGTGCGTCACGATCTCCGACTGATTGCGATGATGCAATTAACAATGCGGGCGTAAGAGGCAGATCGGTCGCGTTCGGTTTATATGGATCCGACACCTGGCAAATTGCGCAGGGTACGCATTTGACGGCTGCTGCACGGTACAACTATGCGCGAGTGAGTAACACGATCACTAGCTATGACAATGTTGGTGCAGGAACAGACAAGCCGCGCGAGAGCTTTAACTACAGTAGCTTTAATCCATCGCTGGGTATCAGTCAGAAGCTATCCCCGGCTGTCACCGTTTTCGGTAATGTGGGGCAAAGCAATCGTGTGCCTACCGTCATCGAACTCGGATGCGCGGATCCCGACCCGAATAATGCCTGTCGTCTGCCGACAGGCCTGCAATCCGATCCTTATCTGAAACAGGTGATTGCACAGACGATCGAGTTCGGCTCCCGCTGGCGCGTCGATGAGGCAGAGTTTACGGTCGCTTTGTATCGTACCGACAACAAGGATGACATTCTTTTTCGTTCAATAAACGGGGTGACGGGTTTAGGTTATTTCACTAATTTTTCGCGCACCCGCCGCCAAGGTTTAGATTTGTCTGCGCGCACAGTTGTGGGTGCGTGGTCGCTGCAGACGAGTTATAACTATCTTGATGCTACCTATCAGGACGATGGCGAATTGTTCGGTGGCGAGCGGAGCGTAACCGTCAAACGCGGCACAAGAATCGCTGGACTGCCTGAGCATACGCTTCGAGTCTCGGCTGACTGGCGATCGACAGAGAAACTGACTGTTGGCGGCTCAGTGCTTTTGACATCAAAGATCGTGACGCAGAATAATGAAGATGGCTTGATCGCCGATGGCGCGCCGGGCGATGCCAGTGTGAAAGGCTATGCTTTGCTGAACCTGCACGCGAACTTCGAAGCGCAGAAAGGTGTGGACTACTTTGCCCGCATCAATAATGTATTTGACACGCGCTATCAGTCCTACGGCATGATCGGTACCAGTGCATTTGATGCTACGGGTGCTCTGGCGCCTACGCCTGAGCTGAGCCGCTTCGTCGCCCCTGGCGCGCCACGTAGCTTTATGGTCGGCGTGCGCTATCGCTTCTGATAGTTTTCAATTCGGCATGAACAAGGGGCAGCATCCGCTGCCCCTTGTCGTTTCTATCTGCGGGCTTTGTTAAAATCCTAATGGCGTTGTTGCCCTCACATCTCAAACGCTGCATTCGGAAATTTGCCCATGTCCGCCCCACTCAAGCTGGAATTCGACCACGCCGTAGCCGTTATCACCCTCAATACGCCCGAGCGTGCCAATGTGCTGGATTTGCCGATGGCGCGCGCCTTTGTCACGGCGGTGCAGGCAATCGCAGGTAATCAGGCCCTGCGTACCGTACTGATCACGGCCGAGGGGAAGCACTTCTGCGCTGGCGGTGATATCAAGGTGTTTGCGGAGGCGTCGCGTCCGCTGCCCGAGATTCTTCAGGAAGTGCTCGACCCCATGCACGAAGCGATGAAAATGCTGACGCTGCTTCCGTTGCCCATCGTGTGCGCAATCAACGGGCCAGTCGGTGGTGGCGGCATTGGTCTGGGCCTGTGCGGCGATCTGGTGCTGGCGGCGGAATCCATGAAGCTGCGCGGCGGCTACTCGGCCATCGGCCTGACGCCGGATGTCGGCAGCTCATGGTTCGTCACGCACCGGGCTGGTCCGGCCAAGGCAAAGGAAATCTTTTTGACCAATCGTTCTTTCACGGCAGCGGAATGCCGCGATATCGGATTAGTCGATGAGGTCTTTCCCGATCACGAGTTAGCGCATCATGCGCGCAAGTTGGCGATGCAACTGTCGCAGGGACCTCGCCAGGCGCAGGCGCGCATCAAAGCACTGATCGAAGCCGCGCAGCATCATGGCCTGCACGCGCATTTTGATAATGAGCGGGAAGCCATGCTGGCCTCCGGCGCGACTGACGATGCGCGCGAAGGCATACGGGCTTTCATCGAAAAGCGCGCACCGAAATTTCAATGACCAAGGCGACTACATGAAAGCCATCGTTTGCAAGCAATGGGGTTTGCCTGAAACACTCAGCGTTGATGCGTTGCCCGAACCACAGCCGAAAACCGGCGAGGTGCGGGTCGACATCATGGCGGCAGGTGTGAATTTCCCTGACGTTCTGATTATTCAAAACAAATACCAGTTCAAGCCCGAGTTGCCCTTCACGCCGGGTAATGAACTTGCTGGTATCGTCAGCGCCGTCGGCGAAGGGGTAGATGTTTTCAAGACCGGCGATCGTGTATTCGGTTTTGTTCAGAGCGGCGCGTTTAGTGAGCAACTCGCGGTACCCGCATCAGCGTTGATGCACATGCATGAGGCGATGGACTTTGATACCGCTGCGGCTCTGACGCTGACCTACGGCACGTCGTATCACGCCGTCGTCGATCGCGCGCAACTCAAGGCTGGTGAGACCATGCTGGTGCTTGGTGCAGCGGGTGGCGTGGGTCTTGCAGCGATCGAGATCGGCAAAGCCATCGGTGCCAAAGTCATTGCTGCTGCATCAACGGATGACAAACTTGCCGTCTGTCGCGCGCATGGCGCCGATGAAATCATCAACTACAGCAATGAAGACCTGCGCGAGGGCATCAAGCGCGTCACCGGCGGCAAAGGGCCAGACGTCATCTATGACCCGGTCGGTGGTTCGTATACCGAAGCAGCGTTTCGTTCGATTGCGTGGCGCGGACGCTTGCTAGTGATTGGATTTGCCAACGGCGAGATCCCCAAACTGCCTTTGAACCTC
>CAZXRS010000159.1:0-5211 GCA_964642635.1 uncultured Bifidobacterium sp.
CCAGCTGATTGCCGACAGCTTCGAGTACCGGCTTTAATTGCCGGATTACGACCGCGTCGGTTGCGCCCTGCTCGCGCTCAGCCAGCGTCTCGCCGACGCAAACAATGGGCACCAGCCCTGAAGCCAGCGCACGCGCCGCCTTCTGCGCCACCAACTCGTCATCTTCGCCGTGATAGCTGCGGCGCTCCGAGTGACCGACGATCGAGTAGGTGCAGTCAAAGTCCCCCAGCATCGCGGCAGACACCTCGCCGGTATAAGCGCCGCTCTCATGCACTGACAGGTCCTGCGCCCCCCAAGCCACGGCCGAGCCGGCCAGCGACGCCTGCGCCTGCGCTAAATAGGGCGCCGGGACGCAGACAGCGAGTTTGGCCTTGCTCGCCCCGGCACCAGCACGGACGGCGTCCAGCAGACTCGCGTTGGACGCGAGGCTGCCATTCATCTTCCAGTTACCGGCGATCAGTGTGACGCGCATAGGGACAGTCATTCACAAAACCCGCAATTTTATCCTGTGACAAGGATGGGGGCAAATTGGAGATCTTCGCTGACGCTTAGCGCAATGTCAGCATGATCTTGCCAATATGAGTACTCGCCTCCATGAGCGCATGTGCATCAGCCGCCTGCTCCAGTAAGAATGTCTGATGAATCGCTGGCTTGATTCGCCCGTCTTCGAGCAGGGGCCAGATCCGCTCGCGTAGTTTGTTCGCGATATCCTGCTTGAAAGCGACCGGACGCGGACGCAGGGTCGAACCAGTGACTGTCAGGCGACGACGCAGGACCTCGCTAAAATTCACCTCACCCTTCGCGCCACCGAGTAGCGCGATGATGACTAGCCTTCCGTCGTCGGCGAGACATTGAATTTCTCGATTCACATAGTCACCTGCGACCATATCGAGGATTACGTCTGCGCCCTTGCCCGCAGTCAGCGATTTCACTACTTCGGTGAAATCTTCGCTGCGGTAGTTGATGCCGCGCTCCGCGCCCCATGCTTCACAGGCGCGGCATTTATCATCGCTACCTGCGGTGGCAAACACCCGATGCCCGAGCGCCGTCGCCATTTGTATCGCCGTCACACCAATACCGGAGCTACCGCCCTGCACCAGCAAGGTTTCTGCGCCGCTCAGCTTCGCGCGCTCGAACACATTGCTGTACACAGTGAAGAAGGTCTCGGGCAATGACGCCGCTTCCAGCGCTGTCCAGCCTTTAGGTATCGGCAGGCACTGCGCAACCGGCGCCGCGCAGTACTCGGCATAGCCGCCGCCCTGCACCAGCGCGCAGACCATGTCGCCTTTACTGAAGCCACTGCCTGTAAGTTCGCCATCGACGATCTCCCCGGCCACTTCAAGACCCGGAATATCAGATGCGCCAGGCGGTACCGGATAGTTACCCGACCGCTGCAATACATCCGGACGATTCACGCCAGCCGCATACACCTTAATCAGTACTTCGCCGGGCTTCAGTGTCGGCATCGGTTGATCACAGGGTACTAATACTTCAGGGCCGCCGGGCTGCGTGATTTCAATGGCGCGCATGTCGATCTCCTTCATGTTCTGTAATACAAAAGGCCGCCAGCTTGCGCGGGCGGCCTTCTCGTCTGCAGTGGCTCAGGCCACGCAGCGTCTTACTGCTGCTGAGCGACTTCGCCCGACTCGTCAGCCGCTGCTGCCTTCATCGACAGCTTCAGGCGACCACGGTCGTCGGTCTCGATCACTTTCACGCGGACTTGCTGGCCTTCTTTCAGATAGTCAGCCACCGCGTTCACGCGCTCGTTAGCGATCTGGCTGATATGCAGCAGACCATCTTTACCCGGCAGCACTTGTACGATCGCGCCGAAGTCGAGCAGCTTGAGCACCGTGCCTTCGTAGACCTTGCCCACTTCTACCGAAGCGGTCAGTTCTTCGATGCGACGCTTGGCTTCCTGGCCGGCAGCACCGTCCACCGAAGCGATGGTCACAATGCCTTCGTCGGTGATGTCGATCTGCGTGCCGGTCTCTTCGGTCAGCGCGCGGATCACTGCGCCGCCCTTGCCGATCACGTCGCGGATCTTTTCCGGATTAATGCGGATGGTGATCAGGCGCGGTGCGAAATCTGACAGCTCAGTGCGGCCTGACGGCATCGCTTCCTGCATCTTGCCCAAGATATGCGTGCGGCCTTCCTTGGCCTGCGCCAGAGCGACCTGCATGATTTCCTTGGTGATGCCCTGGATCTTGATATCCATCTGCAGCGCAGTGATGCCATTGGCCGTACCAGCCACCTTGAAGTCCATGTCACCGAGGTGATCTTCGTCGCCGAGAATGTCCGACAGCACGGCGAACTTATTGCCTTCCTTGATGAGGCCCATCGCGATACCCGCGACGTGCGCCTTCAGCGGTACGCCAGCATCCATCAGCGCGAGGCTGCCGCCGCACACCGAAGCCATCGACGAGGAACCGTTCGACTCGGTAATCTCTGACACGAGACGCAGCGAGTAGCTGAACTCTTCAGCTGCCGGCAGCGCGGCGATCAGCGCGCGCTTAGCCAGACGGCCATGGCCGATTTCGCGGCGCTTTGGCGAACCAACACGACCTGTTTCACCGGTCGCGAACGGAGGCATGTTGTAGTGGAGCATGAAGCGATCGCTGTACTCGCCGGTCAGCGCATCGATCTTTTGCTCGTCACGTGCGGTACCGAGGGTAGCCACTACCAGCGCCTGGGTCTCGCCACGAGTGAAGAGCGCTGAGCCGTGTGTACGCGGCAGCACGCTGGTACGGATTTCGATAGGACGAACGGTACGGGTGTCGCGACCGTCGATACGCGGCTCACCGTCGAGAATCTGCGAGCGCACGATGTTCGACTCAAGGCCAAACATGATGTCGCCCACTTCGGCCGAATCCGGCGCATCAGCACCGGCAGCCGCAGCTTCTTCAGCCAGCTTGGCCGATACCTCAGCGTGAACGACACGCAGCTTGTCGGTACGCGCCTGCTTTTCTTTCGTACGGAATGCGTCGCGCAGTTTGTCTTCTGCGAGTGCTTTCACGCGAGCGATCAGGGCTTCATTCTTGGCAGCAGGTGCCCAATGTACTTCCGGCTTGCCACCGTCACGCACCAGCTCATGGATGGCGTCGATAACAGCCTTCATCTGCGTGTGACCGAACACCACCGCACCCAGCATGATTTCTTCCGATAGCTCTTGCGCCTCGGATTCCACCATCAGCACGGCCGATTCTGTACCGGCGACGACCAGATCCATCTTCGAGTGCGGCAGCTGCGATACATTCGGATTCAGCACGTACTGGCCATCGATGTAACCGACGCGCGCAGCTCCGATCGGACCATTGAACGGAATACCGGCGACGCACAGCGCCGCTGATGCACCGATCATGGCCGGAATATCCGGATCGATTTCCGGGTTCACCGACAGCACATGAATGATCACCTGCACTTCGTTCAGGTAACCCTCGGGAAACAGCGGGCGAATCGGGCGATCGATCAGGCGCGAGGTCAGGGTCTCTTTCTCGGAAGGACGACCTTCACGTTTGAAGAAACCTCCGGGGATACGACCAGCGGCATAAGTTTTCTCGACATAATCGACGGTCAGCGGGAAGAAATCCTGACCCGGCTTCGCTTCTTTGCGTGCGACAACGGTAGCGAGGATCACGGTATCTTCGACCGAGACCATCACCGCACCGGAGGACTGACGAGCAATCTCGCCGGTTTCGAGCGTGACCGTGTGCTGGCCATATTTGAAGCTCTTCGTGACCTTGTTGAACATAGACATTAGATACATCCTTTCTCGTTTTGCCGACAGATTTTCAGGCGCTGTCGTTCACCTCACCACCGGCGGCGCGCGGGCGCTGCCTCTTACAACAACTCAAAACTGCATGAGCGAGCGTGCTTCAAAAACACGAAATGCCCGCATCAGCTGGCTGATACAGGCATTTCAGGAAAACTTGCACTGGCAATGAATTACTTGCGCAGACCCAGTTTCTCGATCAGGGCACGATAACGGTCAACGTCTTTGCGCTTCAGGTAAGCCAGAAGGCTCTTGCGACGATTAACCATCATGATCAGGCCACGGCGGGAGTGATGATCCTTGGCGTGGGCCTTGAAGTGGCCGTTGAGTTCGTTGATGCGTGCGGTCAGCAGTGCGACTTGGACCTCAGGGGATCCGGTGTCGTTCTGACCACGGGCGTTAGCAGCGATAACGGCTGCCTTGCTTTCTTTTGTAACTGACATGATGCTTACCTTTCACATGCGGCGTCGGGAGTCGGAACCCCTGAAGCCGTGACTACGTTATAAACTTGGCTATCTAAGGCCAAGCCGCGATTATAGCCGAAATGACGGCCCGGCCACAAACCCGCGAGCGTCTCCCGGACTGTCGCCTGTATTTCTATTTAAATAACAACATTGCGCGCCTTACAGCTGCGGATTCAGCTTCTCGTTCTTCGACTGCAGCTTGTTCAGCGCCGACAGGTAAGCCTTCGCGGACGCCACCACGATGTCGAGGTCGGCACCCACACCATTGACGATACGGCCACTCTTCGACAGTCGCATGGTCACTTCGCCCTGCGACTGCGTGCCGGTCGTGATCGCGTTGACGGAGAACAGCAGAAGCTCGGCACCGCTGCCGGTGTGTGACTCGATCGCGTTCACGATCGCATCCACCGGCCCGTTACCCTGACCCTCGCTCCTGACCTCCTTGCCACCCATCGAGAACGTGATATTCGCGCTCGGCTTCTCCCCGGTCTCGGAATGCTGCGATAAGGACACGAACTGATAGAACTCCTGATCGTGCGAGCTCTGCTCGTCAGAGACCAGCGCCATGATGTCTTCGTCAAAAATCTCGGACTTGCGATCTGCCAGCTCTTTGAAGCGAGCAAAAGCAGCATTGACTTCGGCTTCCGACTCCAGTTCGATGCCGAGTTCCTCGAGACGCTGCTTGAATGCGTTACGCCCGGACAACTTACCGAGCACGATCTTGTTCGCAGTCCAGCCCACGTCTTCGGCACGCATGATCTCGTAGGTATCGCGCGCCTTGAGGATGCCGTCCTGATGGATACCCGACGCATGCGCAAATGCGTTCGCCCCGACCACGGCTTTGTTCGGCTGCACCGCAAAACCCGTGATCTGAGACACCAGCTTGGAGGTCGGCACAATTTGCGTCGTGTCGATGGCGCAATCAAGATTGAAGTAGGGACGACGAGTGCGAACCGCCATGACGATCTCTTCCAGCGC
>CAZXRS010000160.1:0-5199 GCA_964642635.1 uncultured Bifidobacterium sp.
TGCTTCGCATGTACTACGTAAGCTGGCAAAAATTTCCGACTCACCGGCTAGCGCTCTCTCCACACCTTCCGAATAAAACCGCTCGCTCTTAGTCGAGTTATCGAGATGGATTGGCGTCATTCACCGCCAGTGGTGATGTTGTGCTGACATCGCTCCACACGATATCCAGATCAATAGAGTAAAGCTGGCAAGGTAGTTTGCTGTGCTTCTGGCAGGCCGATATTGCGCGCGATGACGGATCGTCACCTTCTTCCGCCCAGCTCCATGCACCTGAGCCAGAAATCGCAAACGCGCGCGGTACCGATTTCGCTAGATACTCGCGATAGCCGTCACGCCCCTCGTTATTAACAAACGGTATGGCGCTGATGTCGTTGGTGGCAGCGAATCGAGTTGCTGCCGGACGCGGCGTGTCGGCGATGGCAACCGTGACTGCGCTGGGCATACCGATACGCTTCAAGAAGTGCTCAACTTCGGGTATCCAGATGGCGACGCCATCGCGGCTGCCGACCATGCCGTGGGCATCGGACTTGAACGCGCCGTACGCAACCAGCTGAGCCGCTCCGCCCGCAGCCTGATAGGCCATTGCCATACGCTGCGCCAGTACAGGATCAAAGAAGCTATCGTTCTCGCCGTAGAACCATAAGCTGGGTAGCGACGACTGTGCGCCATAGTTGGCGAAGGCCGAGACCAGCGCACGCTTCCAGTCGCAGCTATTGCCATCAATGCGTAGGCCACCGGCAAAATTCAGCAGGCCGCGCACGCCCGGATACGAGCGAGTACCAAAGGCTATGGTCGCTAAGCCACCATACGACTGTCCTGCGATCAGAATGTGCTCACGGTCTATCCAAGGCAGGGTAACGAGCGTGTTGAGTGCAGCTTCCACATCATCGGCTTGTCGCTGGCCGTTATCTTTCATGTTGCAGCCATAGTCACTGTAGTTTCCCGTCGATCCGGCAAAGCCTTTGCGCATCGGGACAGCCACCGCATAGCCTCGCCTGACGAACTCGCGACTCATCGCGAGAAAGCGGTCACGCGCCTGTTGGTGTGAAGCGCCGCGATCCTTACCGTGATTCATCACGAGTAATGGGAACGGGCCATCACCAGGTGGCTTGAATAGGGTGGTTTCGAACTGAAACGATTGCCCGTTTTCGGATACTGGCAGCATCACGACTTGCTCATTGACCGTCGGGTCCAGTGCAAGCGCTTGAGAGATAGCGGCGCCGTGTGCAGCGTTACATAACGTGAAGGCTGTCAGAGCTAGCGCTGAGGTGAGACGGCAAAGCGTATCGCTAATCGAAGGAGAGGGCATCGCGCTTTACATTGAGCAAGAGATGCTCATCGTAAAGTCGCGATTTCTTCACTTCAATAGATGAAGAATTAATTTTTTCAATTAATCCTGTGAAGTGAATCTTTTAATACGTCGCTGCCGGCATATCGATGGCCGGCAGCGAATCACAGACAACTGATCAGCCCAGTGCCTCGAGATGTGTGGCCTTCATGCGTGAGGCCAGCAGCTTGCCTTTGCGGGCGCGTTTGCCGATATGGTGGGCGAGATCGGCGCCTGACAAATTATTCTCCTGAGCCTTGCCACTACGTTGTCCGGTACCGACCACTTTCACACCTTTCTGGCTGATCGGTTCGGCTGCCACCAGTTTTTCATCGTCATCGAGCTCCATCATGATCACGCCACGACCGCCGCCGGGCTGGACCTTGATTTCATCAAGACCGAACACCAGTAGCCGGCCTTTTTCTGAAAGACAGGCGACTGCGCTGGCGTTCTTTGCGATCACGCGTGGCATGACGGGCTCGTCACCGCTGTCGAGAGTCATGAAAGACTTGCCGCCTTTTTGGCGCGACACCATGTCGCCAGCTTTTGCCGCGAAGCCATAGCCAGCGGTCGAGCCGAGCAGCAGCGGCGTGTCTGCGGTACCGGCGAAGTAGTGCACCAGACGCGAACCAGCCTCTACCTCAACCAGTGTCGTCACCGGCACACCATCGCCACGCGCACCGGGCAGCTGAGCCACTGAAATCGAGTACACACGACCACTCGATCCAAATGCCAGTAGCGTGTCTGTGGTGCGGCATTCGAAGGTGGAGTAGAGCGCGTCGCCGGTTTTGAAACTGAACTGCTGTGCATCATGGCCGTGTCCTTGACGCGCACGTACCCAGCCTTTTTGCGACAGGATCACCGTGACCGGTTCATCGATTAGCTTCTGCTCGGCGACTGCGCGCTCGGCTTCCTTGATCAGAGTGCGGCGCTTGTCGCCGTATTGCTTCGCGTCGGCATCGATCTCCTTGATGAGCAGCTTTTTCATCGAAGCCGGATTGTCGAGCAGGTCTTGCAGCGTGACTTTTTCTTTGCGCAGTTCAGCCAGCTCCTGCTGCACCTTGATAGCCTCGAGTCGTGCCAGTTGGCGCAGCCGGATCTCAAGAATGTCTTCCGCCTGACGCTCCGATAATTTGAAGGCCTTCATCAGCGCAGGCTTGGGTTCATCCGATTCACGAATGATCTTGATCACCTTGTCGATGTTCAGCAGCACAGCCTCGCGGCCTTCGAGAATATGAATGCGGTCGTCGACTTTGCTGAGGCGATGTTGCGTGCGGCGCGTCACCGTCTCGAAGCGGAAGCCCACCCACTCACGCAGGATCTCACCCAAGCCTTTCTGGCGTGGGCGGCCATCTGCGCCGACCATCACCAGATTCACCGGCGCATTGTTTTCAAGTGAGGTATGCGCGAGCAGCAGATTGCTGAATTCTTCCTGATCCTGATTCTTTGATTTCGGCTCGAATACCAGACGCACCGGTGCATCACGACCGGATTCATCGCGCACGGTATCAAGGGACGCGAGGATGGTCTGCTTAGTCGCGAGTTGTTCCGGTGTCAGGCTCTTCTTGCCGAGCTTGACCTTAGGATTAGTGAGCTCCTCGATCTCTTCGAGAATTTTCTGTGCCGATGTGCCCGGTGGCAGCTCGGTGACCACCAGCTGCCACTGACCGCGTGCGAGATCTTCGATCTTCCAGCGCGCACGTACTTTGATACTGCCGCGCCCGTTCAGATAAATCTCGCTGATCTGCGACGCTGGCGTGATGATCTGTCCGCCACCCGGGAAGTCGGGAGCGGGGATCAGGTCGAGTAGGTCGTCATGCGATAGCTTGGGGTTTTTGATGATGGCCACCGCAGCGGCCGCGACTTCGGTCAGATTATGCGACGGTATCTCGGTAGCCAGACCGACTGCGATACCCGAGGCGCCGTTCAGCAGCACGAAGGGCAGGCGCGCCGGCAGCAGCTTGGGCTCTTCGCTGGAGCCATCGTAGTTCGGCGCGAAATCTACCGTACCCATGTCGATCTCGTCGAGCAGGAGACGCGAGATTGGTGTCAGTCGCGCTTCGGTGTAACGCATCGCCGCAGCGCCGTCACCATCGCGCGAACCGAAATTGCCGTGACCATCGACCAGGGGATAGCGCAGTGCAAAGTCTTGCGCCATGCGAACCATGGCGTCATACACCGACTGATCGCCGTGTGGATGCAGTTTGCCGAGCACATCGCCGACGACGGCTGCTGATTTGCGCGGCTTGGCCGTTGGATCGAGACGCAGCTGATCCATCGCGTACAGAATGCGTCGCTGCACCGGCTTCTGGCCATCGCAGACATCGGGTAACGCGCGGCCCTTGACGACGGAGATCGCATAATCGAGATACGCACGCTCTGCAAATGTTGCGAGGGTGAGTGATTCGCCGGCGTCGTCGGCGGCGGATTCGAAGAGGTTGGTTTGGTCGGTCATGTGTGTACGTCTATTTCAAGCTCATTCGTTATTCAACGATGGATCCTAGCTTGCGCTGGGATGACGATTTAAAGTGAGTTAGTCGTTGAGACCGTCGTCCCAGCGCAAGCTGGGACCCATGATCGTTATGCCTCAAATATCAGCCTCAACTTCATTCCCATGCTCTTCTAGCCAGGCGCGCCGCGCAGCCGCTTCGCCTTTACCCATGAGCATGGTGAATCTATCTTCGGAGGCCTTGACGCCCAGCTCGCCTAGCGCGACTGGCAGCAGTCTGCGCGTATCCGGATTCATGGTGGTCTCCCACAGCTGTTCTGCACTCATCTCGCCCAGACCCTTGAAGCGCGCGATACTCCACGCGCCGTCTTTCACGCCATCTTTGCGTAGCTTGTCTTCGATCGCCTCGAGTTCGCCATCATCAAGGGCATAGATTTTTTGCGCCGGCTTCTTGCCACGTGCCGGTGCATCGACGCGATAGAGCGGCGGGCGTGCAATATAGATGTGACCGTGTTCGATCAGCTTCGGGAAATGACGGAAGAACAGCGTCAGCAACAGCACCTGGATGTGCGATCCGTCGACGTCCGCATCGGACAGTATGCAGACCCGTCCATAGCGTAGCCCTGAGAGATCAGGATTGTCGTTCTTGCTATGTGGATCTACACCGATCGCTACGGCGATATCGTGAATCTCGTTATTGGCGAACAGTCTGTCACGCTCGGTCTCCCAGGCATTCAGCACCTTGCCGCGCAGCGGCAGAATGGCCTGGAATTCTTTATCACGACCCATCTTCGCCGAACCGCCGGCAGAGTCGCCCTCGACCAGAAAGATCTCATTGCGTGTAATGTCCGTCGATTCGCAATCGGTCAGTTTGCCCGGCAAGACCGCCACACCGGACTGTTTACGCTTCTCGACTTTCTGTGCCGAGCGCAGGCGGCTCTGTGCCTGCTTGATCACGAGATCTGCAAGCTTCTTGCCGTAGTCGACATGCTGATTCAGCCACAGCTCGAGGGCGCCACGTGAGTAGCCAGCGACGAGTCGAACCGCGTCGCGCGAGTTGAGTTTTTCTTTGATCTGACCCTGAAACTGCGGATCGAGCACCTTGGCGGATAGCACAAACGAGGTACGTGCAAACACGTCCTCGGGCAGCAGCTTCACGCCTTTGGGCAGCAGCGAGTGCAACTCGACAAAGCTTTTAACCGCGCCGAACAAACCTTCGCGCAGACCAGACTCATGCGTTCCACCCGCCGGCGTCGGAATCAGGTTCACATACGACTCGCGCACTACTGCGCCATCTTCAGTCCACGCGACCACCCAAGCAGCGCCCTCACCCTCGGCAAAGCCATCAGCCTCTGCAGTAGCGTATTGCTCACCCTCGAACAGCGGGATCAACGTAGCGCCGCCGCTGGTTTGCGCCAGCGCT
>CAZXRS010000161.1:0-5157 GCA_964642635.1 uncultured Bifidobacterium sp.
GATCGACAATCTGGTACGTCAGGTGCGTGCGCAACAGATGCTGGCCGACGAGGCCCGTCAGCGCTCGGTACGCGCTGATGCTGCGTTGACGCAGGGCACGCAGCGTCTCGAACAACTCACGCAGCAGGTGTCTGCATTGCAGCAAGCGCTGCACGGTATGCAGATTGATTTGCTGAAGTTGACGGAGTCGGTCGAACGTTTCTCCCAACGCAGCACCCAAATCGAAACGGACCTTGCCGAGATCGCTGCGCAAGAATCCGAGCAGCAGCAGATTCAGCTACAAGCCGAGCAGGCGCTCGAGCAACTTGATATCGAACTGGGCCAGGTGCAGGAGTCGCACGAAGACGGTCAGACGGTGTATCTCGATCGCGAGACTGCATTGAACCAGGCACGCGAGCAGATTCGTGAGCTTGAACTTTCCGCGCAACAGGCAGAGTTTGCGCAGCGTGCGCACGAGACCCGTATCGAAGAACTTCAGCGCAGCATTACCACTGCGCTCGAGCAGTCGGCGCAATTGTTCGCCAGCATGGAGCAAGGCACACTGGAACTGGAACAGCTCGATGATCAGGCGGCACAAGCCGGTCTGCAGTCATTGCTCGAGCGACGCAGGGAGCAGGAGCAGGTGCTGGCGAATGCACGTCATGAGCTAGACCAGCTGACGCAGCGCATGCGCGCGCAAGATGAATCGAAAGTGGCAGCCGAACGCGGTTTGCAGCCTATCCGCGATCGTATTGTCGAGCTGCAGCTGAAAGAGCAGGCCGCGCGTCTGAATCAGGAGCAGTTTGACGAAGCGCTGAAGAATACCGGCGCTGACGAAGCGGCGCTGGCAGAGAAGTTGACCGAGGATATGCGTCCTTCCTACCTCCAGGGCGAGGTCACGCGACTGACGAATGCCATCAATGCGCTCGGTCCTGTCAACCTCGCTGCGCTCGACGAACTGTCACAGGCAAGAGAGCGCAAAGATTTCCTCGACGCTCAGAATGCCGACCTGACCGAAGCTATTACGACGCTGGAAGATGCGATCCACAAGATTGACATGGAAACGCGCGATCTGTTGAAGGATACCTTTGACAAGGTCAACCATCATTTCGGCGAGCTGTTCCCGATTCTTTTCGGTGGCGGTAATGCAAAGCTAGTGATGACGGGCGAGGAAATTCTCGATTCGGGCGTTCAGGTGATGGCGCAACCGCCGGGCAAGAAGAACGCTACGATCCACCTGCTATCGGGTGGCGAGAAGGCGCTGACGGCGACCGCTCTGGTGTTCTCCATCTTCCAGCTGAATCCGGCACCGTTCTGTCTGCTGGACGAGGTGGATGCGCCACTGGACGATGCCAATACCGAGCGTTTCTGCAATATGGTCAAGAAGATGGCTGCTCACACGCAGTTCCTGTTTATCTCGCATAACAAGATCGCGATGGAAATGGCGCAGCAGCTGATTGGCGTCACCATGCAGGAGCAAGGCGTATCGCGCATTGTGGCTGTGGATATGGAGGCGGCGTCGAATTACTCGTCGCAGCAGCAGGCTGCTTGAGACAGCGCTCAGTCCACATGAAGGGCTGAGCGGATCATCGCTGCGCGCTTCTGGTAGTAGGCTTCGTTCTCTTCGGCTTCACGTGCCCGCTCGCGTTCTACGGCTGCGCAGATCAGGTAATGTTCTTCAGCGCGCTTGTACCACCATTGACGTGCCCGACGCAGCAACGGCCGCAATGACAGCGTGTTCAAGGTCGTCAGTTTGATTTCTGTTGAGTTGGACATCCGGTTTCCTCCCAGGGTGTTTGCTCGATAGTTATCGTAATGACAAATATATTGGCGACATTGATTATTGTCAATTTTTTAAGTCTGGCGATCCCTTGCCCGAAAATTGGCGGCAACTCAGTGCGACAGCGGCAGAATTCCACCGAAAACGGGTCTAATTTCCGTTAAAATGTTTCTTTATTGAATATTCTCGAAAGAGAGAGCGTCGAATGGTTGAGCTGCAGGAAAGCCTGATAGCAATTGGTGGTGTGATCGTTGCCGGTGTCGTGGCCTACAACAAGTGGCAGGAATGGCGCGCGAAGAAGTCAGTCGATCAAGCCTTTTCAACGGCGCAGGACGACGTGCTCATGGGCGAAGGCAGCTCACCACATCGTCAAGAGCCGGTGTTGTCGCCCTTCGAAGGTCCAGATCTCATTGTTGAGCCATCGCACTCCGGTGGTTTGCATGCGCCACAGGCAGCAGCTATTCATCCGACGGCAGATCACCATCAAGAGTCGTCGGCGCATGTCGACCATTCGGTAGCTCCAAGCACCCATCGTCGCTCTCCGCTTGATCCACTGATCGATTGCATCATTCCCGTAAGGCTTGACGCACCGCTGCGTGGTGAGAAAGTCTCACAGGCGTTTCATCATCTGCATCTGGTGGGCACCAAGCTCGTCAAGGTAGTCGGCCAAAATGATGCTGGGCAATGGGAGCCGGTCGCGGTGGGTGGCGTCTATCACGAGTTGCAGGTCGGTGTGCAGATGGCGACCCGAAGCGGCGCGCTGACCGAGCTGGAGTTTTCCGAGCTGGCGTCTCGTCTGGATCAGATGGCCGATGATCTTGGCGCGAGTCCGGAACTGCCTGACATGAGCCAGACGATCGCGACCGCGCGTTCCCTGCATCAGCGTGTGCATGATTTCGACGCGCAGTTGTCGATCAATGTGCGTGCGACGGCTGCGGTGTGGCCAATCCCCACCCTGAAAACTGCGCTGCAGCGACAGGGCATGGAACTGCGACCGGACGGTAAGCTGGTCATGCCAGATGGCGAGGGCGGGCAGTTGTTCACTGCCAGCATCAATGCCAATGCTGCCGACGACAATAGTTCACACATCACGCTGCTCCTACCGGTCGCGATGGTGGCACCTGATCGTGGCGGCTTCAAGGCCATGACGGCATTCGCGAAGTCCTTGGCTAGCCGCTTGTCTGGCGTGGTGGTCGACGATGAGGGCCATCCTCTGCCCGATGCTGCGCTGGCTGGCATTGCCGAGGATCTTGGCGAGTTCTATCGTGAAATGGAGCAGGCGGGCATACCGGCGGGTTCACCACTCGCGCTGCGTCTGTTTGCCTGATGTCTTCGCACGACCTGTTCGGTGAGTTAGCCGAACCGGCGCCGAATGACTGGCGCGCGCGCAGCGCCTGGCTGCGCGAAGTATTGAACCGTCATGCGCATGCTTACTACGTGCTCGACAATCCGAGCATTCCCGATGCCGAATACGACGCGCTGTTCAGCGAGCTGCAGCAGCTGGAGCAAGCCCATCCCGAACTACTGACATCCGATTCGCCGACGCAGCGCGTGGGCGGTGCGCCGCTACCGGAATTCACACAGGTAGGGCATGACGTACCTATGCTGTCGATCAATAACGGATTTTCGGACGAAGATATTCGCGCCTTCGATCGTCGCGTCACTGAAGGTCTGGCGAGTGAGCATGAAGTCGAGTATGCGTGTGAGCTGAAGTTTGATGGTCTTGCTATCAATCTTCGCTACGTAGACGGCGTGCTACAACAGGCCGCCACCCGCGGCGACGGATCGACTGGTGAAGATGTAACCGCAAACATTCGTACAGTGCGATCAATTCCGCTGCGACTTCGCACTGAACATCCTCCGGCTATCATCGATGTGCGCGGCGAAGTGCTGATGTTCAAGGCAGATTTCGTGCGACTCAATCAGCGCCAGCGCGAGGCTGGCCAGAAGGAATTCGCGAATCCTCGTAATGCGGCAGCTGGCAGCCTGCGACAGCTCGACTCGCGCGTGACAGCGCAGCGCAGCTTGCGATTCTTTGCCTACGGCATCGGACATCTGGAAGGTGCTGAGCTGCCCGATACCCACCGTGGACTACTCGATTGGTATCAAACGCTCGGCATTCCGGTATGTGCAGAACGTGCAGTGATGAAAGGCGCCAATGGAGTGCTGGCGTTTTTTCATGACGTCGGCGTGAAACGTCCATCGCTGGCCTATGACATTGATGGGGTGGTGTACAAGGTCAATCGTGTCGATCAGCAGCGCGCGCTAGGTTTCGTGTCGCGAGCGCCTCGTTTCGCGCTCGCGCATAAATTCCCGGCTGAGGAGGCGAGTACTACGGTGCAGGACATCACGGTACAAGTCGGTCGTACAGGAGCCATCACGCCCGTTGCGCGGCTGGCGCCGGTATCGGTGGGCGGTGTGACAGTGACTAACGCGACGCTGCATAACGAAGACGAAGTAAGACGCAAGGATATTCGCATCGGTGACAGCGTGATCGTACGCCGCGCAGGTGATGTGATTCCCGAAGTGGTGGCCTATATTCCCGAACGACGCCCTCTCGATGCGCGTGAATTTACGATGCCAGCGCATTGTCCTGTCTGTGGCTCGGCCATCATTCGTCCTGAAGAAGAAGCCGTCGCGCGCTGCTCGGGAGGTTGGATCAAGTGCGCTGCGCAGCGCAAGGGCGGTCTGCTGCATTTCGTCTCTCGCCGCGCGATGGATATCGAGGGTCTGGGCGAGCAACTGGTTGAGCAACTAGTCGATAAGGGACTGGTAACGACACCGGCCGATTTCTACAAGCTGGGTCTGACCGCACTGGCAGAGCTGGAGCGCATGGCGCAGAAGTCCGCGCAGAACGTGCTGGATGCACTAGAAAAATCAAAATCGACGACGCTCGCGCGTTTAATTTACGCGCTGGGTATACGTCACGTGGGCGAATCTACAGCGAAGTCGCTGGCACGTCATTTCGGCACGCTTGATGCACTGCTGGCCGCTAACGAGGAACAGATACTGGATGTCGATGACATCGGACCGGTCGTGGCGCAATCGATCTTGAGTTTCCTCTCCGATCCGCTGAACCAGGAACTGATTGAGCAATTGCGCGCTGCCGGCATCCATTGGGAAGAATCGGAGCCCGAGCGCCGAGCCACTCATCTCGCAGGTAAGACCTTCGTGTTGACTGGAACGCTACCAACACTGAAGCGCGACGAGGCACAGGCCATGATCGAAGCCGCTGGTGGCAAAGTGTCTGGTTCGGTGTCAAAGAAGACCAGCTATGTGGTCGCCGGTGAAGAAGCGGGCAGCAAGCTGACCAAGGCTGAAGAGTTGGGTGTGCCTATCCTCGACGAGGCAGGATTGATGAAACTACTGGAGAGTTCCGAATGAAACATCAGATCAAG
>CAZXRS010000162.1:0-5144 GCA_964642635.1 uncultured Bifidobacterium sp.
GGAGCATGGCGGGGCAAAGAGAGGGCTGGGGTGCGGGGGATGATAGCGGGGTGGTGCAGGTTCCACTCCGCCGCAGATAATCGTCTCATGCCCACCCACCCCATCCTCAAAATGGGCGACCCGCGCCTCTTGCGCGTCGCTCAGCCCGTCACCGCGTTTGACACGCCCGAGCTGCATGCGCTGATTGCCGATATGTTCGACACCATGCACGCCGCTAATGGCGTGGGTCTCGCTGCACCGCAGATCGGTGTGAATCTCCAGCTGGTGATTTTTGGATTCAGCAAGAACGAGCGCTATCCCGATGCGCCTGCAGTGCCGGAAACGGTGCTGCTCAATCCTGTTCTCACGCCGCTATCTGACGAGATGGATGATGGGTGGGAAGGCTGCCTGTCGGTGCCCGGTTTACGTGGCGTGGTGCCACGTTTTACAAAGCTTCGCTACAGTGGCTTCGACCCGCTCGGAGAACCCATCAGCCGTGATGTCGAGGGCTTTCATGCACGAGTGGTTCAGCATGAATGCGACCACTTGATTGGCCTGTTGTACCCGATGAGGGTGAGAGATTTCTCGAAGTTTGGATATACCGAGGTCCTGTTTCCGGGAATGGACCCAGCATCCGACGATTGATGCGGCAGCGTTCGGTGTCGGACACTAAAATTGTTCGTCGTCACGCAGATAGCGCCACTGCCCGACCGGTAGATTGCCGAGCTTCACATTCCCGATTCGGACACGCTTCAAACCGATCACTCTTAAACCGACCAGTTCACACATCCGCCGAATCTGACGTTTTTTACCTTCACGAAGAATGAAGCGCAACTGATCTTCGTTCTGCCAGCTTACCTTTGCCGGCAGCAGCGCTTTTCCATCCAGCGATAATCCGTGGTTCAGACGTTTCAGCTCGGTATCGGGAAGCTTGCCGGCTTTTCCGTATTTCACCCGAACCAGATATTCCTTTTCAATGCTGGTGTCCTCGCCAATCAGCTGCTTGGCAATGCGGCCATCCTGCGTCAGCACCAGTAGCCCGACGGAATCGATATCGAGGCGACCCGCAGGCACCAGACTTTTCAGTTGCGCAGCGGAGAATTGCGTCGACGACTTGTCCTCGGCCCAGCGATTTTCTGGACGTACCAGTGTGAATGCTGGTTGATATCCATCCTCGGCCTGCCCGCTGACAAATCCCATGGGCTTGTTCAGCAATACGGTGACTCGCTTGGCCTGCTGTGCCTGCGCTTGTTTTTCTATAGTGATCTTCTGGTGTGGCAGGATTTTGCTACCCAGTTCGGCGATGATCTCTCCGTCGACACGCACCCAGCCTTTGGCGATCCATTCATCTGCTTCCCGACGCGAGCACAGGCCAAGTTCGGACATGCGTTTAGAGAGGCGGAGGGGTTCGGTCATACTCGTAGCGCATCCAACAAATCCGATTCCAACGCGATCTGCGAGCGAGCATTCGAGAGCATGGGTCCGTCTACCAGAAAAACATCCTCGACGCGTTCGCCCAGTGTGGTGATCTTGGCGGTATACAGATTCACCTTATAACGCGCTAGCACACTGGCGATGGAGTACAGCAGTCCGGTGCGGTCGCTGGCGGAAATCGACAGCAGGTGGTACTGGCCGCGCTCGTCCGGCTGAAGATGTACGGTTGGTGTGATCGGGAAAGTGCGCGACATGCGCGACAACCTCGGTTTCTCCGGTACGGGGAGATCAACATCGGTCTGTAGCCAGCGCGACAGGTCATGCTCGATGAGTGTGATCAGTTCTCGGTAGTTGTCAGCGAAGGTGGGCTCGCTGACAACAAACGTGTCGAGAGCGTAGCCATTGCGAGTCGTTTGTACTTTCGCATCAAGAATGCTGAAGTTCTTGCGATCAAAGTAGCTGCAGATGCGCGCGAACAGATCAGGGCGATCGCGCAGATAGACCGCAACCTGCAATCCTTCACCGTTGGGTCCGAGCCGGCAGCGCACCACTGCCTGGTCACTATCCAGATGTTCGTACAGAACACGTGTTTGCCAAGCGATCTCCGACGCATCATGGCGCAGGAAATAACCGACATCCAGTGTCTTCCATAACGGCTCATGCGCATCGCTAGGTAAGCCGAACAGGCGCAAGGTCGCCAACGCTTCCTGCTGGCGATTCTGCAGCTCACGATCGGTCGAGGGTGCTTCGCCACCCAGAACGCGCAGACTCATCCGATATAAATCTTCGAGTAGCTTGCCTTTCCACCCGTTCCAGACCTTCGGACTCGTGCCACGAATGTCTGCCACAGTCAGCAGATACAGCGCGGTCAGTCGACGCTCGTCCTTCACGGTCTTGACGAAAGCACGCACTACGTCAGGATCTGACAAATCCTGTTTCTGCGCGACCTGCGACATCAGCAGATGCTGCTCGACGAGAAAGACGACTAGATCGGTATCTTCTTTAGAGATTCCATGATCACGACAGAAACGCCGCGCATCAGTTTTGCCCAGCACCGAATGATCGCCGCCGCGACCCTTGGCAATATCGTGGAACAGCGCCGCAATGTAGATCAGCCAGGGCTGCGGAAAATTCGCCATTAGCTGGCTGCAGAAAGGATATTCGTGCGAATGCTCCGGTATCGCAAAGCGGCGCACATTGCGCAGGACCATCAGGATGTGCTGATCTACGGTATACACGTGGAACAGGTCATGCTGCATCTGGCCAATAATGCGACGGAAATTCGGCAGGTAGCGGCCAAGTATCGACAGCTGGTTCATCGCCCGCAGCGCCCGCGTCACACCTCTCGGTGACTGCAGGATTTGTAAAAATAGCGCCCGATGGGTCGGGTCGCGTCGGAACGTTGCATCGATACGGAATCGTGCATGCCACAACACGCGTTGCGTACGAGCGGTCATGCCTTTGAGTTCACTATGGCGTTCCATCAGCAGAAAGATTTCCAGCATCGCCGATGGCGTTTCTTCGAACACGCGATCATGAGCGATGTCGATCATGCCGTTGACTTCGTTGAAACGCTCATTCAGTGGGCGCGATACGGTGGTTTGCGGGAAAAGATGCGCCTCAATGTTTTGCAGAAGGATGGTGTTGAGCTGCGTGACGGCTTTCGCTGCCCAGTAATAACGCTGCATGAGAACTTCGCTGGCGCGTCGGTCACCGCTGGCCTTGAAGCCGAAGGTCTCAGCGATCGGACCTTGCAGATCGAACACGAGACGGTCTTCGCGCCGGTGAGTCTGTAAATGCAGACGAATGCGGATGTCCTTGAATGCACGCTCTTTCTCTGCCAGTTGACGCGCCTCGGTGCGAGTGATCATCTGACTGTCGGCTAGTTCGCGCCATGAACCACCCAGTCCTGCTGCTTTCGCAACCCATAAGATCACTTGCAGGTCGCGCAACCCGCCAGGACTTTCTTTACAGTTCGGCTCAAGGCTGTAGGGCGTGTTCTCGTATTTCACATGACGCTGACGCAGTTCCAGCACCTTGTCCTGGAAGAATGCGCGCGCGTTCATCGCCGCCGCATGCCGCTGCCGCAAGTCTGTAAACAGTTTGCGGTTGCCGGTAATCAGACGTGACTCAAGCAGACTGGTTTGCACCGTAATGTCAGCGGCCGATTCAGTCAGGCATTCGTCGATGGTGCGAATGCTATGGCCGATATCGAGGCCAAGATCCCATAAGGTCTGCACCAATTGCTCCAGCTTGTCGCGCAAGGGAGCGTCGGGTGCTTCGGGCAGCAAGATGAGCAAGTCAATGTCGGAATAGGGAAAGAGTTCCCCTCGACCGTAGCCACCGACCGCGACAAGCGCGGCACTCTTCGGCATGGAAAAACGATTCCATGCTTCACTCAATATCTGATCAGCATGCTGAGCAATGCGCTTGAGCAATCGCTCGGTGCGGCGATCCTGCTCATAGTCGGCCACGATGACCTGCCGGCCCTGCTTCAGCTGCTCGCGCAGTGTGATCGCCAGCGTGGCCATGTTAGGCAGCGTTGGCCGTACTACCCGCCTGCTGCTCCGTGATGAAGGCCGGAGGCGGCGGTGAACCTGCGGAGACGGTCAGTACTTCATAGCCGGTCTCGGTCACCAGCACGGTGTGTTCCCATTGGGCGGACAGGCTGCGGTCACGCGTCTTGATGGTCCAGCCGTCACCCATTTCGCGGATCTCGCGACGCCCCGCGTTGATCATCGGCTCAACAGTGAAAATCATGCCTGGCACCAGTTGTTCCAGTGTGCCCGGACGGCCATAGTGCAAGACCTGAGGCTCTTCATGGAACACTTTGCCAATGCCGTGGCCGCAGAATTCGCGTACCACCGAGAAGCCTGCTTTTTCCGCATGCTGCTGGATCACATGACCGATATCACCCAGATGCGCACCAGGGCGTATTTTTGCGATGCCGAGCCACATGCACTCATAGGTGATCTCGCCGAGGCGCTTCGCGAGTATCGAGGGCTCGCCGACGTAAAACATGCGGCTGGTATCGCCGTGGTAACCATCTTTGATGACGGTGATGTCGAGGTTCACCACGTCGCCGTTTTTCAGCACCTTGTCGCCGGGAATGCCATGGCAAATGACGTCATTGACCGAGGTGCAGATTGACTTCGGGTAGGGCGTGTAACCGGGTGGGCAATAATTCAGTGGCGCCGGAATCGTACCCTGCACGTTAACCATGTAGTCATGGCAGAGACTATCGAGCTCGGCGGTGGACACGCCGGCCTTCACGAACGGCGTGATGTAGTCGAGGACTTCCGAGGCCAGCCGGCCGGCAATCCGCATGCCGGCGATGTCTTCCGGGGTCTTGAGGGTGATATTGCCCATGATGAAGTTGCTTGCGCGGCGCCCGCGGGGCTGCGTGAATATCAAAGAAGGAAAGATTATAGTCGACCGGGGCGATGAACCTGGTGGCTGCATCATCCCGCTGGCTGGGCCCGGCGGAGGAAAACCGCCGCAGCATTAGAAGTCGTCGTTCGGCCGGTGGGCTACGGCTCAGTTTGTGTAAAAACGGATTTTTCAGGTAAAATCGCGGGTTAGCTTGCAAGCCAAAGTAATTTCGGGCCTGTGAGCGACATTCGTTATTTTTTTGTAAATCGCGAGCCCGTGCCAAAAAGGGTGCCTGTCGCCGGATTTTCCGGCCGGGTTGCTGGCCGGGCTCAAGACCAAACCCAGGAGAAAAAATGTCC
>CAZXRS010000163.1:0-5115 GCA_964642635.1 uncultured Bifidobacterium sp.
GCAAGCCATCAGCAGATTTCAAGGGAAAAAAACCGTCACCCGTAATCGCGATATCCAGCGAGTTCGCGGAGAATTGAATGTTGCCCTGGCTGAATTCCTGACTCACCTGCTTGAGCGCCACACCCTGACCAATCACGGATGAAGCTTTCTGCAGAGGCGAGGTCGCGAAAATATCACCGAAGTCTGCGCGCGAGCGCTTGAAACCGGTGGTGCCCACGTTGGCGATGTTGTTACTGGTCACGGACAGCTGCGCGGTTGCGGCGTTCAGACCGGTCAACGAGGTATAGAAAGACATGTGTATTTCTCCTGAATTGCTTGTGGGCTGGTGTTATTCGGTACCGATGCGCTTAATCTCAGAGACGCTGAGGTTGGTGCCATCGTTAAATTCGAGCTTCATATCACCCGTCGTCTGGTCGGTGGTCACGCTGCGCACATAGGCCATCGTGGTGACACCCGGCTTGCTTATCGCGCCGTAGCGTGTCGTGGTGGCTTCGATGCGATACGCACCTTTGGCTGCATCATTGCCGGAATCATCTTTTCCATCCCAGGCAAAGGCGAACTCACCTTTCTTCTGCGCGCCGACCTGACCAGTACGGATCAGCTGGCCATTCGAGTTGTAAACCTTCAGCGCCAGTGAATCGACATCGTTCGGCAGCGACACGAATCCGTTAACCGGAACGCCGTCATAAACCGCCTTACCATCGACCACGCCGACGGTCTTGCCGATCAGGTTCGATGCGCCAGAGATCTGCGACGTCGAGAGTGACTTGACCAGCGACTCCATCGAGCCGGACATCTTGGTCGTCGCTTCGAGCTGCGAGAACTGCGCGAGCTGTGACACGAACGCCGTGTTGTCCATCGGGTCGAGTGGGTTCTGGCTTTTCAGCTGGGTGGTAAACAGCGTCAGAAATGCGGTCTGACCCATCTGGTCGCTGGTGGAATTCACCTTCGCAGCTTCCTGATTGGTCTTGTACTGCTTGGTCGTCAACAGATTGGACGGCAGCGCGGTATCAGTGGTGGTCGCCATGGTTCAGTCTTCCTTAGGCTTTCACGATGTCGAGCGTGCGCAGCATCAGTTCGCGCGCGGTGTTCACGACTTCGACGTTGTTCTGGTATGAACGCGACGCGGCCATCAGGTCGACCATCTCGTTCACTTCGTTGACGTTAGCCTGATAGACGAATCCGTCTTTGTCAGACAACGGGTTATTCGGGTCATAGACTTTAGGGATGGGCTTGGTGTCATCGACGATCTTGTCGACTTTCACGCCACCGACATACGGTGCGCCGCCATGGGTCATCGATTCATCCATCAGCGCTTTGAACACCGTGCGCTTGCCGCGATAGGCGAGATCCTCGGTGGCCGCGGTGGTACCGGCGTTAGCGAGGTTAGATGCCGTCGTGTTCATACGGATCAGCTGCGCATTCAGTGCGGTGCCGCCGATGCCGAAAATATTATCGATGGACATAGCCATAATCGATTACTCCCCCTTCAAAGACTTGCGGATGCCGCTGATGCTGTCCTGCAGAAAGGTCAGCGTTGCCTGGAAATCACCGGCAGCCTTACCGTATTTCGCCTGTTCGACGGTCAGTTCAACGGTGTTACCGTCGACTGATGCGTTGAACGGCGTGCGATAACGCATACCATCGTCGTCAGGTACTTCATCAGCAAATTCAAAATGTGTTCCGTGCGTATTCGCCATCAGATCGTTCGGTTCAAACTTCGCCATGACTGACTTGAAGTCCAGTTCACGCGCCTTGAAATGCGGCGTGTCGTCGTTGGCGATGTTGCGCGCGATGACCTCCATGCGCTTGTCGCGCACGCGTAGGGCCTTCTCGTGAACACTGTAGGCAGTACTCAAAATATCCATTGGCTTCTTCCTTACGTCCCGCAACGGAATGTCGACAGGACGCTCAAGTTTCCAGCTGTCGATCCGACCATTGCAAAGGCCGTGCCAGTTCGATTTTTTGAGGGAATTCCGACGAGTTATCGTCGATGGCGGCAAGGCTTTGCCGCAGGTGGCGACGCGGCATGCGGCAAGGCTTTGCCGCTTCGCGTGAGAGAGGGTGGGATTTCGGTAAGTCGAGACTTACATGCGCGAGAAATCGATCTTCGCAAGCGTGCTGGTGAAATTGCCAAGGCGCTCGCGTGCATTATTCTTCAGACCCGCAATAATCGAATTGCGGGTGATGATGCCGTTCGGGTCGCGCCCTTCATATAAGTGCACGGCCTGCTTGCCACTAATACTGAGTGGCGCATCTGGCCGCGTCTCAGCGCGCGCCGACGGCGTGAGCACAGTTAAATAGAGATCGTCGAGCGACGCCGGGCCGAAATCTTTCAGTCGGGTGTCGGCGAAATAGCGATCGACCAGATCAAGCTGGTCCAACACTGACAGATTCGTGATGTCTTTCGGTGCCTTGGCAAAACCAGCGCTGGCCGCACCGCGGGTGCCGCCACCACAGAACTGAATAATGCCGTGGCAGCTGCCATTCGATGCGCGCGGATTCAAACCGTCAGACTCCATCAGCGACATCTGTGCGAAATCATCCGGCGAGAATTGGTGGCGCCGTCCCAGGGAAATAATCTTGTCGCGCACGGCCGCGACATCCGCTTGCGGCATATAACCCTTGGCAACCGCGCGGTTCAACGTTCGGTCAAGCATCGGCGTATGGACATGGGGACCGTTCAGATTCAGCTGTACGCGCGCGGCTTCAGATTGCCTGAGCTGCAACGCGGCCATTGTCGTCATTGGCGCCATATTGATGGCTTGTCCCGGCGCGATCCGGTTCGGGTCGTCGATACCGTTCTCTCGCGCGACGGTTCGCGCCATCTGGAATATCTGTGAATTATTGAATTGCCCGATCTTGTCGCCCAATTGACGGCGGGTCAGGCTCATCAGCGTGTCACCGCGCTGGACGGTGACCATTTGCATGTCGGTCTTTAATCCCGCCAACGCATTCCGGAACGATGACGCAGGCTGCGCCCGCTCGCGCGCGCGCGTCTGATCGACGGTATCGGGCGTTAGCTGGCCATTGATTGAAGGACGGATCTCCATGCTGCTTCCTGTTTGGGCTGGTATTGTTTTTGCACTTATCGGCTCAACTGTCGGAACTCCAACAGCTGAAACCCGCGTTAACCAGGATTTAGCAAAGGCCATTCCAGTTAGTGAATTGCTTACAGAATGAATAGGAAACCGCACAAACCGAACCGTGTCTGGATGCTCGCACCGCTGCTGGCGGCCGCAGGCTGCCTGCACGCGGCCACGCCTCAGGAGCAGCTCAACGCTGCGCTGACGGAGTGGGTGGGCGCGCAAAACGGCGTGCCAGCCTCACAAGTGCAGCCGGTGCCGCTGGATTCGCGCGTATCTGTGCAGCCCTGCGCGGGCAGTTTTAGCTTTGATTACCCTTTTGTTAACCGCGAAAACGTGCGGGTACGCTGTTCCAAGCCAAATTGGCAACTTTTTGTGAAGGTCGGTTTCGCGCCAACGGCTCAAGTGGATCCCAACGTTGCAACGATAGCAACCAAGCCGACAGCGCCGGCGGCGGAATTCCGACAGGTCGTCGTCGCCGCGAGCAACCTGTCGGCTGGACAGACATTACAGCGGGATATGCTCAAGTTAGAGCGACTCGATGCCGAAAAAGTAAGTAGGACGCACTATTTAGAAATTCAGGGCCTGGAAGGCCAGGAACTTGTCAGGTCGCTGCGCGCCGGCGACCCGATACGGCTGTCGGATCTGCGACCGGCCGTGATGGTCAGGCGCGGTGAGTTGGTGCTAATGACGGTGGGCAGCCCCAAAACCTTTGAAATTTCGGTCAAAGCCGAGGCCATGCAGGATGGGAAACTGGGTGAGCAGATTAAGCTCCGCAATACAGAATCCGGGCGTACCCTGTCGGGCATCGTGACCGGGAAAGGTACGGCAAAGGGACTGTGATGCCAATCATGCAAGAAAATATTTTTTCACGGACGACTAAAGTTCTCTCAAGTACGTCCGATACTCGTTGTGACAGGAATAGAAGGCCAATGGCCGAAAGTGAGAAAACATCATGAGCAATCCGATATCAGGCATCTTCAGCGGCAGTCCGGCGCTGGACAAGGCAGCGCTGGATAAAACCAAGCGCAAGGCGCTTGAGCGTCCGTTCGGCGGCGAGTCCGATCCGACCAAAGCAGCGAACGCGCAAGCCGTCGCGGCCAAGGATGATCAGCTGCTGCTGTCTCCCATCGCCAAGCAGGCGATGGCCGAGCCGGCATTTGACCGCGATAAGGTCGAAGCGATCAAGCAGGCGATCAAGGACGGCAGCTACCCGCTGAACTCGCGCCGCATCGCCGAAAGCTTCGCAGCGATGGAAAAACTGATCGACTGATCTTCGACAGCAGATGATCGCTTCACCGCTCTCCTCTTCCACTGCTCCGGCAGCGGGCGCCGAACTGGCGTCAGCGCTGGCGCATGGGAATGCGCTGCACGCCTTGTTGGAACAGGAATTCGAGGCCTTGCGTGCTCAGGAACTCGATCGCTTCGAAGCGCTGCAGGTCGAGAAAATGAACATTTTCGAGGCACTGGGCTTGCTCGTGGAGCGTGGTCAGGAGAAGGATCAGTTCGACCGTCCGGAATGGCTGGATTTCCGTGAACTGATCTCGGAATGCCGAGATTTACATCGCCGTAACGAAGTACTGATTAGCCGTAAGCTTGACGCTATTCGCGGCACACTGCATACGCTGCGTGGCTCCGACCCGACCGCTCCGGTCGAAGTGTATG
This sequence comes from uncultured Bifidobacterium sp., assembly GCA_964642635.1. Classification (GTDB taxonomy): domain Bacteria; phylum Pseudomonadota; class Gammaproteobacteria; order Burkholderiales; family Burkholderiaceae_D; genus Pernthalerella. Next base: position 4,752 of record CAZXRS010000163.1, read on the forward strand.
ACCGTCTTGGACGCATGTCCCGTATGCGAGGCGGACGCGGCTACGAAGAGGCGTAAACCTCTGATTTACTGTTTTTCATCCCCCGGTTTCATACCCCTCAACCAGTAAGCCCACGACAGCACGACAGCGACCGCGACATACAGATCGCGCGGTATCTCCTGCTCCAGATCGAGCCGCGACAGCGCGGCGACCAGCTCCTTGTCTTCCGTCACATACACGCCCTGACGCTTGGCCTCGGCAATGATGGCCTCAGCCAGTTCATCGCGCCCTTTCGCGGTAACGACAGGCGCATCGCGTTTGCCGTAGGCGAGCGCAACGGCTTCGCGGCTGCGGAATGCCCGGGTTGTCATGCGCTCACATCCAG
>CAZXRS010000164.1:0-5101 GCA_964642635.1 uncultured Bifidobacterium sp.
CTCGTCGCCTTCGTAGGTCGCGCGCAATTCAGGCCAGTGTGTGAGCAACTGCCGCGCATCAGCGTCGAGCGCGTGCTCGCGTTGAGTGATCAGCGAATCGAGGTCTGCCGTCTTGCCGGCAGCGACCAGCATGCGCTTGGCTTCCGTGAGTTGCTGATGCTCGCGCGCGATCACCGCCTGCTTTTCAGCGCGACGATGATAAGAGCGAACGCCGTCAGCGATTTCTGCGAGATAGCGGGAGCGTGCTGGAGGAACAATGGCATTGCGACCGGACGACATACGGGTATTCACCGGAGCAAGCTTGCCGGGGCGGATGGTGAGTCCCAGCTCGGCAAGTGCGGGTAACAGCCCCTGATAAAGCGCAGTGACGCCATCGTCATTAAAGCGTGAGGCTTGCGTGCCATACACCGGCATCTGCTCGGTCGATGTGTCCCAGGCTTCGCGATTGCGCTGCACTTGTTTGGCAACATCGCGCAACGCGTCCTGCGCACCTTTGCGATCAAACTTGTTGATGGCAACGAAGTTAGCGAAATCAAGCATATCGATTTTTTCGAGCTGTGATGCTGCGCCGAATTCCGGCGTCATTACATACAGACTCAGATCGACATGCGGCACAATCGCGGCATCGCCCTGACCGATGCCGGATGTCTCGACAATCACCAGATCAAAACCGGCCGCACGGCAGGCAGCGATGACGTCTGGCAGTGCCTGCGAGATTTCTGAGCCAGCTTCGCGTGTCGCCAGTGAGCGCATGAACACGCTGCCCTTGCCATGCCACGGGCTGATCGCATTCATGCGGATACGGTCGCCGAGCAGTGCGCCACCGGATTTACGGCGTGAGGGGTCGATCGAGATCAGCGCGACATTCAGCTGATCGTTTTGATCCAGACGCAAGCGGCGAATGAGTTCATCAGTGAGGGAGGATTTGCCGGCGCCGCCGGTACCGGTGATGCCGAGTGCAGGGCACTTGTTGATCGACGCTGCTTCATGCAGCGCTTTTTTTAGTTCGGGCGAAATCTTGTCGTTCTCGAGGGCAGTGATGAGCTGCGCCAGAGGTCGCTGTCTGGCGATGCTGTCACCTTGTTGGAGCGCTGTGACTGATTGCGGCGCATGCGCGGACAGGTCGGCATCGCAAGCCTGAATCATGTGCAGGATCATGCCGACCAGGCCCATGCGCTGTCCGTCTTCGGGGCTGAAGATGCGCGCGACGCCGTAGTCATGCAGCTCGCTGATCTCCGTCGGTATGATCACGCCGCCGCCGCCGCCAAACACCTTGATGTGCGCGCCACCGCGCTCCCGCAACAGATCGATCATGTACTTGAAGTACTCGACATGACCACCCTGATAACTGGATACAGCAATGCCATGCGCGTCTTCCTGTAACGCGGCGGTGACAATCTCGTCGACCGAACGGTTGTGCCCCAGATGGATCACTTCCGCGCCCTGTGACATCAGGATGCGCCGCATGATATTGATCGACGCATCATGACCATCGAACAACGATGCGGCGGTGACGAAGCGGACTTTGTTCTTCGGGGTATAGGAGGTCAGGCTCTGCGCGACAGACAGGTCGGTCATCAGTGTCTCCGGAGGGTCGCCGATAGTAATTTTGGTTGACGCTTACGTTAACGTCAATGACAGCGAGTATAGCCGGAAAGCAAGCCTGCCCGTTACCGGGCCTGAAGTCGTTCAAGGCGGTCGACCGCCATGGTCTGCAGCGTGCGTAGCGCGAAATCGCCGCGCGCGAGTTCTATCGCCCACTGGTACAGATGGGACGCATCGTCCCGTTGCCCGATCGCTTCGAGACATTCTCCCAGACGATACGCCGAAGCCGCATTGGCCTCGTCCAGTTGTAGTGCCACTCGATAAAAATGCACGGCCGAGGCTGGTTGACCCAGCCGCTGCAGGTAGGCTCCGGCGAGGAAACTGTGCTCGTGATCATCGGAAGCGAACGAAGCGCAATACATAGCCAGTGGTAGTGCGATCAGGAATTCGCCGTTCTCGCACAGGCTCTCGCAGAGTTGGCGGCATCGAGCAAGTAGCTGCGGGTCGATTTGCAAACACTCGCCCAAGGTCCGACCCTCTGCCAGCGCAGCCCGGTGATTTTCCAGATGCGCCGGCAGTTGCTCGAGTGCCTGCAGCGTAAACGGGATCAAGTCTCTGACCTCGATATCGGCATGATGAATCGCCGAAGCAGCTGCATCCGTCAGCAGAATGTTCATGGGCGGTATGAGACCGGCACTGTAGCAACGCGCAGGATGTTGATAAAACGGCTCAAGCCGGCGCCGGCGCTTGCACCTGTTTTTGTATAAGAAAAGTCGCCATGATGCCCATGCCACCTGCGGCTATCATGGTAAGGCCTCCGCCTAATAATCCACGGTGAAGTGAGTGATCGGCGGCCGTATGATCATAAAGTCCGTTCGAGCCAAGGACGCTCATCACACATCCGCCGACCGCGGCCAAGATCGAGAATGTACCGATGGCGATACGTGCGGGCATTGGGCAGATGGGGGTAAGAGCCCTGTTATCTGTAGCAGGCAGCGCGGCTGACGATTTTTCAGAAGGCCTTCCTTCATTGAATTTACCGGTTGCGTTTTCGCTTTTACTTTCGCTACTTGATTGATCAGAGCTGCTGGTTTCGACACAGTTGGACTGTGAGCCTGCGACGGGTTTGATTTTATTTGGCATGAGTGATGCTTCCTTTCATCTGGGTTGATTGACGAAAAATTAGCGCTGCTGGAGGCGGCGCGGCGGGTTTTTTTCGTAACCGATCGGAGATGATAATTTCGGCTCTCGCTCAATTATCCGAATCGTCTGATGCGTATCGATCAGAGCTGGGGATGGGTAGCTGGAGGTGTGCTCGTCCTCTGCCGGGCAATGGAAAGCATCCACCTTGTCTAAAAAGCGTGAAAAATCAGAGGTGCGCGGTGAAATGACTCAATGAGAATAAAGTCTCAAGACTGGCGTCCGAAGCGGTTTACACGGGATTACATGTGGGCCGCACTTCCGGAGTGAGCAACGTGGGATTAGAAAAGGGGGTTGCCTTGAAGAGTGACTCCTCAAGTGGTTGACTCACTCCACCGTTACCGACTTTGCGAGATTACGCGGCTTATCGACATCCGTGCCACGCGCGAGAGCGGTGTGATACGCGAGCAGCTGCAGCGGCACCACATGCAAAATCGGTGACAGCAGGCCGTAATGCTCGGGCATACGGATGACGTGCAGACCATCGTCTGAGGCGATGCGTGAATCCGCGTCGGCGAACACATACAACTGACCGCCGCGTGCACGAACTTCCTGCATATTCGATTTCAGCTTTTCGATCAGCGCGTCGTTCGGCGCAACGGTGACTACCGGCATTTCCTCAGTCACCAGTGCCAGCGGGCCGTGTTTCAGCTCGCCGGCTGGATAAGCTTCGGCATGGATATACGAAATCTCTTTGAGCTTTAACGCGCCTTCAAGTGCAATCGGGTAATGCAGGCCGCGGCCGAGGAACAGTGCGTTTTCCTTACGAGCGAATGCATCTGCCCAGGCGATGATTTGCGGCTCAAGCGCCAGCACCGACGTGATCGCCAATGGCAAGTGGCGTAGCGTTTTCAGATGATCCGCTTCGGCCTTTGCATCCAGCCGGTTGCGTAGCTTCGCCAGCGTCAGCGTCAGAAGGAATAGCGCGGTCAACTGTGTGGTGAAGGCTTTGGTCGATGCAACACCAATCTCGACGCCGGCGCGGGTGAGATAGGACAGCGTGGTCTCGCGCACCATCGCCGAAGTAGCGACATTGCAGATCGCAAGTGAATACTGGTGCCCGAGCTCCTTCGCATATTTCAGAGCGGCCAGCGTGTCGGCGGTCTCGCCAGATTGTGAAATCACGACGACTAGCGCATTCGGATTCACCGCCGGTTCGCGATAACGATATTCGCTGGCGATTTCGACATTGGTCGGGAGGCCGGCGACGGACTCTAGCCAGTATTTCGCTGTCATGCCGGAGTAGTAGCTGGTGCCGCAGGCCAGAATCTGTATCGCGTCAATCTTGCTGAATACCTCGCCGGCGCTCTTGCCAAACAGGTCCGGCGCAAAACCGAGCACACCTTCGAGCGTGTCGCCGATGGCTCCCGGCTGCTCAAAAATTTCTTTCTGCATGTAATGCCGGTAAGGACCGAGATCAATTGCGCCAGAGTAGGCGTGCACGATTTGCGCGCGGCGTTCAACGGGTTGGTCTGCTTTGTCGGTGATGGTAACGCCGTCCAGCTTCACGTCGACGACATCGCCTTCTTCCAGATAAATGATTTGATCAGTAGTGCCAGCCAGCGCCATCGCGTCGGATGCCACGAAATTCTCGCCTTCGCCAAGACCGATCACCAGCGGGCAGCCGACTCGAGCGCCAATGACACGCTGTGGCTCATCGTCACAAAACACGGCGATCGCGAATGCGCCGTGCAACTGTTTCACGGCCTTTTGTACGGTGTGCAGCAAGTCACCGTCATACATATCGTTGATTAGATGCGCGATCGCCTCGGTGTCAGTCTGCGACTCGAACACATAGCCTTTTTTACTGAGCTCGTTGCGAATCGCTTCGTAGTTCTCGATGATGCCGTTGTGGACAACCGCGATTTTCGCTTTGCCGTCTTTGGCCGAGAAGTGAGGGTGTGCGTTATTGGTCGCCGGTGCGCCATGCGTTGCCCAGCGTGTATGTGCGATACCGATGTGTCCGGTAAAGCCGGTACTCTGTACCTGAGATTCGAGTTCGGCGACGCGCGCGACGCTGCGTGAGCGTTTCAGTCCCTGCTGATGCACGGCGACACCGCATGAATCGTAGCCGCGATATTCAAGGCGTTTAAGACCTTCGAGCAGAACTGGGACGATGTCGCGCTGGGCGACGGCTCCGACGATGCCGCACATGATTAATCCTGTTTCTTCAGTTTCACGGGACGCTGCCAGTCCGCAATGCTGACCTGTTTCGCGCGCGATACGGTCAGGCTGCCGGCAGGCGCATCTTTGGTCAGGGTGGTGCCGGCCCCGAGCGTTGCGCCCTTGCCGACGGTGACGGGTGCGACCAGCTGGGTGTCGCTGCCGATGAAGGCATCATCCTCGATCACGGTAC
>CAZXRS010000165.1:0-4995 GCA_964642635.1 uncultured Bifidobacterium sp.
ATTCGCTCATTGAGCGTGTCACGCCAAAGACCGAAGGCGGCGCGGGTGATGATCACGGTTCTTCGCCTGATGACAAGCCGAATCCGAAATACGGCAAGAATTTGAGCGAGGCAGAGAAACAGAAGATTGCCGAACAAGCTGAGCGGGAAAAGCTCGACAAGCTCGAGCAGGAAATCAGCGAGAATCTCTCGATGAACCGGCAGCTGGCCGATCTGAAGAATCAGGTCACCTTCACGCGAGAAAAAGATGGTCTGCGCATCGACATTATCGACAAGGCCAACTTCTCGATGTTTGGTAGCGGTAACGCAAGCATGGACAAGCGCGCACAGCAGCTGATCAGCGAGGTCACGAAATCACTAGCGGGTATGCCCAATAAGCTCGCTGTGAAGGGACATACCGACAGCACCCCGTTCCCTGACGGTAGTGAGCGAACTAACTGGTCGTTGTCCATTGAGCGCTCGGAAGCAACGCGGCGCATGCTTGAAGCAGGGGGCATCGGCACCGGTCGCATCACGCGTATTGAAGGTGTGGCGGACACTGCGCCATTCAACACGCAAAATCCTGCAGATCCGCGTAACCGGCGCATCAGCATTACGGTGTTGTATAACGATCCTCCGCTGGCGAAGTAAACTCACGTTGTGGTGGGCTTGGCGAAATGTCGTTTTCGCCGCGCTCTACCCACCCTCAATCAGCCGCAAACTGCCGCATCATCCACGCATAGATTCCTGCGCCAAACAGCAGCGTCAACCCTGCAAGATAGATCGCCCACGCGAAACCGGTCGCATGATCCGGCGCACGCGACAGCATGGACGCTGCCACTGGCGGACCAATAATCTGCCCGAGAGCAAACGAACCGGATAAGAGCCCGATGATGGTCGGTGCCGATTGCGGATGCAGCCTACGTCCGAGCTGCATGACAAAAAAAGTGATGGCAGTGAATGGCAATCCCACCAGCACGCTACCCATGGCGAAGCCGGTCAATGTGGGTAGCCAGTTCACGATCACCACGCCCAGTGCTTGCAACAGGTAGCAAACGAGCAGTAGCAATCGCTGATCGATGCGCGAAGGTATTCTGGAAGCGAGGAGTGCGCCAAGTGCGACGGCGACACCCAGCAATGGCCAGAACAGATCCAGCCACACCGAGCCGGGCAGCGCCGCGCGCGCCATCACCGGCAGAAATGTCGCCGTGATGATGTAACCAAAACCGGCCAGTCCATAGGCAATCGTCAATGCAGTTTTTTCGACCATGCTGCCACCAGCCACCTGCCCACTTACTTGCGCGCCTGCGACGCTCTGCAGTTCGTGGTCATCGCCGTAAATAGACCAGACCAGTAAGGTTGCCAGCGCCGCCAGCGTTGCGAATGCAAGCCAGCCTGAAGCGGAATGCCAGCCAAGTTGCACCATCAGGCTTGCCAGCAGTCCGCTGCCTGCGATACCAATGCCCGGACCAACATAAACGAGTCCTCCCGCGGTTGGGCGATTCAACTGCGCGAGCCTGCCAAGACACCAGGTGGTGGTGTACACGAAGGTCACAGCAGTGGTCAGACCGGTCAGCAGCCGGAGCAAGGCCCAGCTTGCAGATAGATTGAGCGCCATGGCTGCGGTCAGTACGCAGGTTAAAGACAGTCCGACCTTGACCATGGTGGACACGGACAGTGGCGGCAGCGACCAGCGTCTCCACAGTGCAGGCTGGAAGCTGCATAGCAGTGCACCCACCAGATAGCCCAGATAGTTTGCGCTCGCGAGCCAGCTGGCAGCTTCGATGTTGATGAGTCCGTCGTGCAGCATCATCGGCAGCAGCGGCGTGAAGGCGAAACGACCGATACCCATCGCCACTGCCAGCGATATCGCACCGGCCAGCGCGATGACCCGTGGCTGCCGTTCTTGGTTTGCTTCGATTTGCGTCATGGGTAGATTGTAGAGGCAATACGTCGATACGGTCAGACTGCGCGTTCGCGCATCGATAGCCACGGCTGTTTGTGCGCTCACAACCGTCTCGCGATAGCGCTCGCTACACTGGGTAGCGTTCATACCAACGGGACCATCATGCAAATCAAGGAGAGGCCGCTAGCCCGGCCATCAGATGCCGGACAAGCGAAGTCAGTGTCTGTACTGCCGCGTAGCACCATACTCGACTATCCCATGGGATCGGAGCATATCGATCCCTATCCCTTACCAGAGCAGCGTGAACAATTCCGCGCATGGTTCGAGCGTGAAGGCTATGTACTGATACGACGTGCTATACCGGCGCGATTGTGTCAGGTAGGTATTGATGCATTCCGCCGCGAGGCGCTGCATGATCGCCTTGGTTTTTTCGAGCGCCATGCATCGGGCAAGTTTGAGCGCCACGTCTACACTCAGACCGGTTTCATGAAATATCCGATCATGAATCTGCAGGATCTATCGGTAAAAAAATATCCGGGATTTCGGCGCGCCGGACTCAACATACTCACGCATCCGAACATACAGCGGGCATTGCTTGCGCTGACGGGCGAACCGGGGCGCTGTATTCACACGATGTATTTCGATGGCAACCAGACGACCTGGGCACATCGTGACGGGCATTACATTGACTCAGGAAATCATGGGCACATGATCGGCGTCTGGGTTGCGGCCGAGGATATTCATCCGGAGGCGGGTCGATTTTTCATTCTGCCGAAAAGCCACCGAATGCCAGTGCCGGGTGAGGAGGGTGATCCGAACTCAGCAGACTACAAGCTCAGGATGGCTGAGTTCGTACGCAACGGTCCACTGGATTGTCTGGCGCCAATACTGAAGCAAGGGGATCTGCTGATGTGGAACTCCAAGGTGATCCATGGCAGTCTTCCCACCAGTGATGAGCGTTATTCGCGTCGATCATTCACCGCGCATTATGTGCCGCTGTCACATCCTTACCAATGGAATGTACGTGCCGGTAAATCGACGAGAAGCATAAAATTCAACCGCGTCGACGTGATACTTCACGCTGATGATGGCACGGTGATCAAGCGAGTTCGCAACCACGTGCGCTCCGACTGGCCTCGCGTGTACGGCGCAGCGCGTGGATGCTGGAAGGTGGTTAGGCCCGGAGCGTGATCAGAACGGCGCGTTGTTAGTGCGCTTGCAGCGGCCTACGATCAGGTCGAGCCGTTTGCCGCCGTCGAGGTCAAGCCATTGTTTCAGCTCGCCGGTGCGGCGGTCCAGCGTCACATGCTCGCCGACGATGATGATCCCGTGCCGCTTGAACATTGCCGGTCGATAGATTTCCAACACGTCCTTGTTGACTTTCAGCGTGCCCTTGCGGTTCATCGAGATCGTGTACTCACCCGGGTAGGCACCGGTGCCATCGTCGAAATCGAAAATCGCCTGCATGGGTGTGCGCGTGATTTCAAAGGGTGGCGCCAGGCGTTCACCCGGCTTGCTGATCTCTGCATCACAGACGACCTCGAGGATGCCCTTGTTTCGGAACGCGGCCTGATTCGCGTTGCCGCCGATGTTGAAGGTGACCAGACCGGTCACAGATGCCGCCACACACGCCAGGACGATGACTGCGATGCCGAGAAGAATACTGACGATCCTGCTCATTGATGTTCTCCGTTCATTACCGGGTTGGGCGCAGGTTGCCGCCGTGTCAGGTGATCGAGCAGGCCGTCGCAGGCATCTTCGATCAGGTCCAGCACATGCCCGAATCCGGCTTCGCCGCCGTAGTAGGGGTCGGGCACGACGGCATCCTGATGATGGCGGCAGAACTCCGTCAGTCTTCGTAGCTTGCGCCGATGCGGCGCTGGGCAGTGTTCTTCGGCCAGCGCGAGATTGTCCCAATCCATCGCCAGCAGCAAGTCGTGGCGCTCGAAATCGTCGCCAGTAATCTGGCGCGCGCGCAAGTCGGAGATGTCATAGCCTCGCAAAGCGGCTGCACGCTGGCTGCGCCGGTCCGGGGGCTCGCCCGGATGATAGTTGTGCGTGCCGGCAGATTCGACACGAACGCTATCGGCAAGTCCTGCCGCACGTACCTTGTGCCGGAATACGCCGTGTGCGGTGGGGCTGCGGCAGATATTGCCCATACAGATGAAGAGCACACTAAATGATGCTTCTTTACCGGATGGTGTGGTGAGGGTAGTCATTGTTATCGGTTAGGCATGAGTCCACGGCGTGAGCACTGCCGTTAATCTGGTCTTGAGGTTTATGATGCCATGAAATCATTCACCGCAGTCACGGAGACAAGCATGGAAAGCATCGCAGCCGGCGCAGCTCATGACGACTCGGCGGCCACATCAGGCACGAGCTCGCGCGTCAAAGCGATATTAGTCGGTTCGATCGGCAATCTGATCGAGTGGTACGACGTTTATGCGTACTCGGCCTTCGCGCTGTATTTTGCGCCCGCCTTTTTCCCGGCGGCTGATCCGGTTGCTCAACAGTTGTCTGCAGCGGCCGTGTTTGCAGCCGCCTTTGTCGTGCGCCCGATTGGTGGATTGCTGTTCGGCTGGATCGCCGATCGTTATGGGCGGCGGCTCTCGTTGCTGATCTCGGTGCTACTGATGTGTTTCGGCTCACTGCTGATCGCGGTCAGCCCAACGCATGCGGACATTGGCGCCTGGGCGACGACTTTGTTGGTCGTCGCTAGGCTGCTACAAGGACTAAGTCAGGGTGGCGAGTACGGTGCCAGTGCCACCTATCTTGCCGAGATGGCCGAGCCGCATCGACGCGGCTTCTACTCAGGTGTCTGGTACACGACGCTGATAGGCGGTCAGCTCGCTGCGATTTTGCTGCTGCTGGTGCTGCAAAAGTTTTTCCTGAGCGTCGATGAATTGAAAGCATGGGGTTGGCGCATACCTTTTGCAATCGGTGCGCTGCTTTCGCTGTACGCACTATTTATGCGACGCGATATGCACGAGACTGAACACTACCGGGAAGCGAAGGCGCTTGGTGCGGCCTCTGGCTCATGGCGTCAGCTATTCGTGCACTGGCGTGAATTACTCCTGGTGATAGGTATTACGATCGGTGGTACCAGCGCGT
>CAZXRS010000166.1:0-4986 GCA_964642635.1 uncultured Bifidobacterium sp.
GTTCATCACATCGCCATCCTTGACGACGTATTCCTTGCCTTCGGCGCGCATCTTTCCGGCTTCCTTCGCACCCTGCTCGCCTTTGAATGCGATGAAGTCGTCGAAGGCGATGGTTTGCGCGCGGATGAAGCCGCGCTCGAAATCGGTGTGAATGACGCCGGCCGCCTGCGGCGCGGTGTCGCCCTGATGAATGGTCCAGGCGCGCACTTCTTTCACGCCGGCTGTGAAATAGGTGTGCAGACCGAGCAGGCTGAACGCAGCACGGATCAGACGGTTCAGACCCGGCTCTTCCATGCCCATGTCAGCGAGGAAGGCATCTTTGTCGGCGTCGTCGAGATCGGCAATCTCGGCCTCGATGGCGGCGCAGATCGCGACGATGGGGGCATTCTGTGACTTCGCATACTCGGTCAATGCGTCGAGCAGTGGGTTGTTCTTGAATCCGGTATCCGACACGTTGGCGACGTACATCGCGGGCTTGGCGGTGATCAGGCACAGGGGCTTGAGCATCGCGATTTGCTCTTTGTCGAGGCTCATCGCGCGCACCGGTTTTGCATCGTTCAGCTGCGCCTGTACTTTTTCGAGCAGCGCCACCAAAGCCGCTGCTTCCTTGTCACCGGAGCGCGCCTTCTTAAGCTCACGATGCACGGCTTTCTCGACCGTGCCGAGATCGGCCAGCGCCAGTTCGGTCTGGATGACAGCGATATCGTCGAGCGGGCTGACTTTGCCAGCCACGTGCACGACATTTGGATCTTCGAAGCAGCGCACGACATTGACGATGGCATCGGTCTCGCGGATATGCGCGAGGAACTGGTTACCGAGACCTTCGCCCTTGGATGCGCCGGCCACCAGTCCCGCGATGTCGACGAATTCGACGGTGGCGGCGAGCACGCGCTCCGGCTTTACGATGTCAGATAGCTGCTGTAGCCGCGGATCGGGCACTTCGACGATGCCGACATTCGGCTCGATCGTGCAGAAGGGGTAGTTTTCGGCGGGGATGCCAGCCTTGGTAAGCGCATTAAACAGGGTGGACTTGCCGACGTTGGGCAGGCCGACGATGCCGCATTTGAGACTCATGGGTTTCCTTCAGTCCGGCAGACGGCGTATTGGCCGACCCGACCGGACGTTCGACGGTGGTTTGAATAGCGAAGCCGCCGATTATAGCGCCCGGGCGCTGCTAGATCGCTGAAGAGCTACGCAGCGCGTGAACGACTGACCCTAGTGGTTTTGTTTGACAGCCTTCAGCATGCAGCGCGCGATCTTGTCGAAATGAACCATCGCATCGCGCGTCAGTTCGAGCTGCTTGCGACGGGCGTCTTCTGTTTCAGCGAGAAATATCCAGCCCTTTTCGCGCATCGATTTCAGCCGGCCATGCAGCATTGCGGGTGAACCCAGTTCGGACATGCTCATGAGATCTTTCACGGACAAACGTTCCCGTGTTTGACGGGCCATGGCGATGATCATCAGGATGCGTTCTTCCAGTGGTTCTAGCTGGGGAAGATCGTGCTGATCGCGCAGGGCTTCGGACATCTGAATGAAGCGTAGGTAAACCTCAGCAAATTTGACAGATTTACCCATGCGTCTTTTCCTTGCGTGTATCGGGTTCTCAGAATTTAACCGGCGTCGAGTCTAACCGAATGTGTGGCCGAACAGGCAAGGTATTCGTGTGTAAACAATGAATCATGCGCGATGTGTTGTTGAATTGGCGGCGAGTACATATTTTTTCTGAACGGAGTATTCGTTGTTCGCCCATTGATGCGGTTTAAATCTGTTTATCATGGCGTCATTTCCACGAAAACCGGTCAGCTGACCGCCTGCAGGAATCATGAAAAGAACCGTTGATGTCGTGTTGTCTGTGTGTTTGATGTTGTTGCTGCTGCCTTTTGCTGTGCTCGTCGGCGTGGTGATTCTGCTTGAATCGCGCGGGCCGATGCTGGTGAAGATGCACCGCGTTGGAAGACATGGACGAATGCTGAAAGTACTTGAATTTCGTACAGCGATTGCTGATCCGGAGGCCATGGAAACCATCGCCGGTTGTGAAGGTGAACAGATGACACGCATCGGTGCATTCTTGCGTCGCAACGGTATAGCGCGCTGGCCGCTGCTCTGGTCGGTGCTAAAAGGCGATTTATCCATCGTCGGCCCTCGGGTTGAACTGCCGCGTTATGTGGGTTGCTATCCGGGCGAGGTGCGCAAGCGTGTGCTGTCGGTTAAGCCTGGGCTGATCGATTTATCGACACTGGAATTCCGACATGAGAAGCGCCTGCTGCATGGACTAGAGGGCGATGCGTTGGAAGAGGCGTATGTGGATCAGGTGCTGCCGGTTCGTCTGGACTTTGCGCAGCGCTATGTGGAGTCACGCGGTTTTTTCACTGACCTGCGTATCTTGATGGGTATGGTGCTGAGTCCGTTTCGGCTGCTGCGATTAGGCCAGCAATGACCAAGGCCGCGCAATGGCGGCCTTGGCAGGTAGGTGAGTGAGTGGGGGCTTTACTGCGGGCTGTGGATCAGGAACTGCGCCTTGTCGCGACCCGCCAGCCACTTCGGTGGCTTGCCGCGACCGCTCCAGGTTTCGCCTGTGTCGGTATTGCGGTATTTCGGTGGCACTGGACGGCGAGTTGATCGCATCGGCTTGCGCTTTGCGTGACCACCAAAACCCAAGTCTTCCGGTGAAATGCCGTAATCCTTCATTTTCGCGTGGATTTCAGCAATCGCATTGGAGAGCTCTGTCTTGCGCGCGTTCTCGGCTTCCTTTTGCAGTTTCTCAATCTGGTGCTGCAGTTCTTTATAGGTCGTCATGGTTTACCTCGGTCATAAAGATTTCTGATGGCTAACGGTCTTCCGACATCAAGACTGCCATCAGTTAGCGAATTGTAAACGAATTATTAGCATAAAGACATCACGTTCACTAATAATTATGGCAATAATCTAACCCACTGATTTTTCTGGATATTCACCAATAAATTGCTTTGTGGAAATACTTGAAGGTGCTGGAATCGGGATTAATTCGCCGTTCAGGCGAGTCGTCGGAGTAGACGCCTGGTTATCCCGAGTCGGCATTTTTTCATTAGCTCGTCGGAATGCCATTGATCTTTATTCAATCCGAGGGTGATTGAAATCCGGCGTTGCCGGCAAAAGCAAAGAAAAGCGGGAATCAGGCCTGCGTGTGCAGTTCCAGCATGGCTTGCTCGTGCTTGCCCTCGCAAAGCAGCGGGATGATATTCAGTGATTGGTCGATCGCGCGGTCGATCTGGGATTGTTCTTCAGCCCGCGGACGGTGTAATACGAAATCAACCACCGGCTGCTGTAATTTCAACTCGCGGGGATGGCCTATACCAATGCGCAGCCGCCAATAATCTTGCGTGCCCAATACCGCAGTGATGTCTTTCAGTCCGTTGTGGCCACCGGAGGAGCCGCCTTTTTTCAGCTTCGCGATGCCGGGCGCGAGGTCGAGTTCATCATGCACGACCAGTATTTCCTCGGGAAGTATCTTGTAGAACCGGCTAATGGCGCCGACCGATTGTCCCGAGCGGTTCATGAAGGTTTGCGGCTCAAGCAGCCACACCTCGTGTCCGCCCATGCGCGTTTTCGCTGCCCGAGCTTGGAAGCGCGATTCATTGCGCAAGTCGCCGCGCGCAAGCTGGTCGACCAGCCAGAAGCCGGCGTTGTGTCGGGTTTGCTCGTATTCTGCACCGGGGTTACCGAGGCCGACGATCAGGCGAATGGGTGCGCTAGGCATAACGATCTCAAAAAGGATGTGAGGATTATCTCAAAGAGAAAGAACTCCAAGCGCAACGCGTAAAAAAAGCCCGTCACGGGGACGGGCTTTCTCTGGCGCGGGCAGGATTACTTCTGCGCTTCGCCGCCCTCTGCAGCAGGCGTATCGGACTTCGCGCCGCGCGGGATGACTGCGACGGCGATGGTCGGGTTGTCCTTGGCCTGAACGGCGGTCACACCGGCCGGCAGCTTCAGGTCAGCAACGTGGAAGGAAGCACCTTCGACCATGCTCGACAGATCAACCTCGATGAACTCCGGCAGATCTTTCGGCAGGCAGCTCACGTCCAATTCGTTGAGCACGTGGCTAATCACACCGCCTGACAGCTTCACGACCGGTGAGATTTCGGCGTTCACGAAGTGCAGCGGCACTTTCACGTGCAGCTTCTGATTCGGATCAACGCGCTGGAAATCCACATGCAGCACCAGCTGCTTATACGCGTGCACTTGGAAGTCACGCAGCAAGACCTTCTGCGACTTGCCGTCTACCTTCATGTCAAGAATCGACGAATGAAAGGCTTCTTTCTTCAGCGCGTGGTACAGCGCGTTGTGGTCGAGCGCGATATTGACCGGGCCTTCAGTACCGCCGTAGATGATGCCCGGGGTCTGACCAGCACGACGCAGGCGGCGGCTCGCTCCGGACCCCTGCTCGGTACGTGGGAATGCAATAACTTCCATGACTACTCCTGTTACGGACTTGCGCCCTAAGGTTGTGTCCCCCGCGACCAGGGGACTTCAAAAAGGAACAGGGGTTGATTCCTGTCCCGAAAAATTAACTGCCCGATTCGTCTTCTGCAAACAGCGACATCACCGAGTCACCCTTGCTGATGCGGCGGATCGTCTCGGCCAGCAAGGGTGCGCAGGTCAACTGACGAACCTTCTTGCTGGCTTTCGCTTCAGCCGTCAGCGGAATCGTGTTGGTTACCACCAGCTCATCCAGCGGCGACTTCTCGATGCGCTCAATCGCCGGGCCCGAGAGCACCGGGTGCGTGCAATAGGCGACGACTTTTTTCGCGCCGCGCTCTTTCAGTACTTCAGCTGCCTTGGTCAGCGTGCCGGCGGTGTCGACCATGTCATCCATGATCACGCAGTTGCGGCCTTCGATCTCACCGATCACGTTCATCACTTCCGACACGTTGGCTTTGGGGCGACGTTTGTCAATGATGGCCAAATCGCAACCGAGTTGCTTGGCCAACGCACGCGCACGCACCACGC
>CAZXRS010000167.1:0-4983 GCA_964642635.1 uncultured Bifidobacterium sp.
CGATTTTGATGCGCTGGCCAAAGAGCAGGAACGTCTCGAAGCGATCATCGCTGCAGCAGACGGCGGCAATCTCGAACTGCAACTCGAAGTCGCGGCGGATGCACTGCGTCTGCCGCCGTGGGATGCGAAGGTGGGTGTGTTGTCCGGTGGTGAAAAGCGTCGCGTCGCACTGTGCAAGCTCTTGCTGTCGCAACCGGACATGCTGCTGCTTGATGAGCCCACCAACCACCTTGATGCTGAATCCGTAGATTGGCTGGAGCAATTCCTGCAGCGCTTCCCCGGCACGGTGGTCGGCATCACCCACGACCGCTACTTCCTCGACAATGCGGCCGAGTGGATACTTGAACTCGACCGTGGTCATGGCATTCCATGGAAAGGCAATTACTCGTCCTGGCTGGAACAGAAAGAAGGCCGACTGAAACAGGAAGAGGCGACCGAATCCGCGCGACAAAAGGCGCTGAAGAAGGAACTCGAGTGGGTTAGACAAAACCCGAAAGGCCGTCAGGCGAAGAGCAAGGCGCGTATCGCTCGCTTTAATGAATTGTCTGAACACGAGTACCAAAAGCGCAACGAGACACAGGAAATCTTTATTCCGGTGGCCGAGCGTCTTGGCAACGAAGTCATCGAATTTAAGAACGTCAGCAAGGGCTTTGGTGATCGACTACTGATTGACAATCTGTCATTCAAGATTCCGCCGGGTGCCATCGTTGGCATCATCGGCCCGAACGGCGCAGGCAAATCCACCTTGTTCCGCATGATCTCCGGCAAAGAGCAGCCAGATAGCGGCGAGATCAACATAGGCTCCACCGTGAAGGTATCGGTGGTCGATCAGTCGCGCGACGATCTGAATAATAAAAAGACCGTGTTCGATGACGTCGCCGCCGGCGCTGACCTTCTGACCGTAGGTCGCTTCGAAATGCCATCGCGGGCGTATTTGGGCCGCTTTAACTTCAAGGGCAGCGATCAGCAAAAAATTGTTGGCAACCTGTCCGGTGGTGAACGGGGTCGCCTGCATCTGGCCAAGACCCTGCTCATGGGCGGCAACGTGCTGCTGCTGGATGAACCATCGAATGATCTCGATGTAGAAACGCTGCGTGCGCTCGAAGACGCATTACTTGAATTCGCCGGCAGCGTGATGGTGATCTCGCACGATCGCTGGTTCCTCGATCGAATCGCCACACACATCCTCGCATTCGAAGGCGAATCGCAAGTGGTCTTCTTTGACGGTAACTACCAAGAGTACGAAGCCGACAAGAAAAAACGCTTGGGCGAAGAAGGTGCGAAGCCCAAGCGTATCCGCTACAAGCCACTGCGCACCTAAACGATGGTCATCGCCGCACTCGACATCGGCGGCACCAAGATGGCCGCTTGCATCGCCGATGCGAGTGGCCCGCTGTTGCGCGTCACGCAAGCCACGGTGACTTCGGGCGCGTCCGACGCTGTCGCGCGACAAGGTAGACAACTCATCGTTGAATGCTGTAACCGCTTGCAGATCAATTCTGCGGAAGTGCAGCAAGTAGGGGTCAGCAGCTGTGGGCCGTTCGAAGTGCGCGATGGCTCGCTGGGGATCATTCCGCCGAATCTGTGCGGTGGACTCGCTAACGGTGACGACTTACCCAATGACTGGACCTTCCTGCCTCTGGAATCCGTGTTGCGTGAGGGGTTTGCTACCGTTCGTATCGCGAATGACTGCGTCGCTGCACTTCATGGCGAACGCGCTTTCGGCGATGCTCCTGCAAATTCCATCTACGTGACCTGGAGTACTGGCATTGGCTTCGGTTTGTGCGTCGATGGTCATATCCTGAACGGCAAGGCAGGCAATGCCGGACACGCAGGCCACATGCTGCTATCGGAGGCGTCGGACGCGCTGTGCGGATGCGGTAATCGCGGCGATCTCGAAGGTCTGATAGGCGGGCGTAATTTCGGCAAGCATCTCGGCAAGCCGTTGGCGCAGATTTTCAGCGATGCGAGTCACGGCGACGAATCAGCGCTGAGTGTCGTGCATGATGCTGCGCGCTGGTTCGGTCGCGCGTTATACAACCTCGTAACCATTCTTGACACTGAAGCCATCTACGTCGGCGGGAGCGTATGGCGACACAATGAAGCCTTACTCGCGCCGTTAGTGCAGCAGGAAATCGACAGTCGTTTTGCAGCTCTGACACGCGGAGTTTCAGTGAAAGGCGCTCGACTGGGTGAGCTGGTGACCGATATGGGCGCACTGGCACTGATTGCGCCAGAGGCATGGATGAAGGACTGGCGTATTCTCAAGCCATGGACCACGCTGGCATCGACGGCGGTGTGAGTGATCGAACACAGCGGCGACGCAAAGCCGCTACAATCTACCGGACAACACTAACAACGAAGCTCCGGTGTCATCCCTTTTCCCTGAACCTCTGGTCATCAACCAGCTAACAAAAAATTTCGGCACGCGGCGCGCGGTCGATAACGTTAGCTTTTCGGTCGCACCGGGTGAATTCGTCGCGCTGCTGGGCCCGAATGGCGCTGGCAAGTCAACCCTGTTTCAGATGCTATCCGGGCTGTTCGTTGCCGATGGTGGCTCCGCGCACGTCGCAGGGCATGACATTGGGTCTGATCCTATCGGCGCGCTGGCGAAACTGGCGATTGTTTTTCAACAACCGGCGCTGGATCTCGATTTGTCGGTGGCGGCGAATATGCAATTCCAGACTGACCTGCATGGCATCGCTCGTTCAGCATCGAAACAGCGCGTAGCTCACTGGCTCGATCGCTTCAAACTGGCGGATCGCGCACAGGACCCGTGTCGCAATCTGTCTGGCGGGATGCGGCGCAAGGTAGAGCTGGCGCGCGCGTTGCTATCAGAGCCACAGCTGTTGCTGATGGATGAGGCCACGGTCGGTATCGACCCCGCTTCGCGCGCTGCGATTCTGGCTGATGTGAAAGCTTTATGTCACGAGCGCGCCATGGGCGTGCTGTGGGCAACGCATCTTGTCGATGAGGCTGAAGCAGCCGATCGCATCATCGTGATGGCTGCAGGTACGGTGCGCTTTAACGGCAACGCAAACGAACTCATGAAGCAGACCGGCCACACGACGCTACTCGATGCCTTCTTGCATCTTACGAAGGCGGAGGCAAAGGCATGAAGCTGCTTCACGCGCGTCTGGCACTGTCGGCCATCGCTGGCCGCGAAATTCACAAGTTTCTGCGCCAACCTGGTCGTCTCGCATCATCGCTGGTGCGACCACTGCTGTGGATGGTGGTGTTTGCCGCTGGCTTCCGGCAGATGCCCGATCTTGGCTCCGTACTGCCCTTCGATCCCAACCTCGACTATCGTCTGTACATGGTGCCAGGACTGGCGCTGATGGTCTGTCTGTTCAACGGCATGCAATCATCACTAGCGATGGTGTACGACCGTGAAATGGGCGTGATGCGACTCTTGCTGACTGCGCCACTGCCGCGCACTTATCTGCTCGCTTGCAAACTAATGGGTGGCGCTTTTCTGTCGGTGCTGCAGGCGCTGGCTTACATGATCCTGGTCGTGATCTGGAACATCGGCCTGTCACCCTGGCAGGTACTGAGCGCACTGCCGGCGTTAATTGCAGGTGCGCTGATGCTGTCGGCATTCGGGCTGATGCTGTCGGTGTATATCCGTCAGCTAGAGAATTTTGCGGGGACGATGAACTTCGTGATCTTCCCGATGTTTTTCCTGTCGTCTGCGTTGTATCCGATACGACGTATGCAGGACGCAGGCGCTGACTGGATCTTCCACATTTCTTCAATCAATCCGTTCACCCATGCGGTCGAGTCGCTTCGATACGCGTTGTACGGCGAGTTCTCTGTCTCGCTGTTGGTGGTGCTCGGGTCGGCGCTGGTTTTTTATCTGATCGCCGCTGCCGGCTACGATCCGCAGCGCGGTCTGATCAAATCGGCGCGCGGAGGCTGATGCTGAGGGCGGGTGCTCATGAACCTGCCTTCGCCTCTTCCGGTGGGCACTTCATAAAATTTACCAGAAAACCCTCGCGCCAATCGATGCCCTCTTCACCCAGATAATTGTTCTGCACGAAGTAGGCTTGCCGTTCGCTGGCGATGCGCCGCTGGCAATCATCGAAGTAGTCTCCGCCATACTTCTTGTACTGCAGCACATGTACCAGCTCATGCACGATGAAGGAGTTATCCATCGGATCATCGAGGTTGAGCGAGTCGCGCAGGTAGATGCGATAGCCCTCTGCATCGAATAAGGCCGCAATCGTCGTGCAGCGCTCCGGTGATTCCGGACATACCCTGTCGGCCAGAGCGGTTGCGCTCACCTGCTCAATCGGGGGCAGCTCGGAAGGATCGATCGCGGGCAGCGTCGAATAGCGAATGGCCGTCGTCAACAGCCGGGCCAGCAGCTCTGCGGAGAGATTCATGGTGATTCCTTGATAGGGGTTGTTGTCCGCCCTGATGCCAAAAGAAGCTTTCGTGCCAAGGGCATTGTCCCGCATTTGCGCGATCCTGCCCGACCCCCCACTGTTCAAAGTTGTGACACCTGCCCGGATTTGTCACAGCGCCGCGCTCATCAGTTGAGAGTTTTTGCGGGTTTTGGGCCGAATACTTGAGCAATATTCATGGCATGTCCTTTGCGTCATATATTCGCTGCTTCAGGTCGTTTGCTGGTTTGGCAATCGTCCAGTGCGCACATAACCTTATAGCCATTGTGGCATAACCAAGGGGAGATAAAAGATGAAGAGGAAACTTCTTGCGTCGACGATCGGCATGGCGCTGATCACCGGCTCGTCGGCTTTCGCAGCCGCCGTGACCGACGCAATGATCGAAAACGACGCCAAGTCGACCGGCGACGTTCTGAGCTGGGGCATGGGCCAACAAGGCCAGCGCTTCTCGCCGCTGAGCAAGGTCAACGCCGGCAACGTTTCCAAGCTGGTTCCAGCTTGGTCCATGTCGTTCGGTGGTGAAAAGCAGCGCGGTCAGGAATCGCAGCCGCTGGTCCACAACGGAAAAATGTTCGTA
>CAZXRS010000168.1:0-4938 GCA_964642635.1 uncultured Bifidobacterium sp.
GATCAATGGACTGAATGGCGCTACGCCAGCGGTGGCTACCGAAAACACACAGGAAGCCGAGACTACAACAGCAGCTGCGGCCAATCATAAAACACTGTATGGGGACCCGGCGCGGTCTGAAGGGCTAATGAATACGATGGGCATCATGAAGCAGCTATCCGTCAGCGCTCAGGCGCTAGTCAGTTCACGCAATACCAGTCTGCAATAAGCCCTCACAACAACGATACCGGGACAAGACATCATGACCACCATAGAGCAGATAGAGCAGCTGATCAAAGAACTCGGCCCCGCAATGCCGGATATCGATGCCGTCGTGCAGACCGAAGATCCTAGCTGGGCTATACAGTTTTCCGACGAAACCATCATCATCATCGAACCAGCCGACGATCCGTCGCGTATGGTCATCTCCGCCGAACTCGGCGCGGCCGCTGAGACGCAGCAGCGCGTCGTGTATGAAACCCTGCTTTGCTACAACCTGATGTGGCGTGACAGTGGCGGCGTGAAGATAGGGCTGGCCGGACCGCAGGGCGCGCTCATCATTAGCGTCGATGTCTGTGTGCAAGGCCTGACGCTGCTGGGACTACAGCAGGAACTCGAACGCTTCCTGAAAATTGCACGCTCGTGGAGTCAGTATGTCAGCAAAGCCGATGCCGCCGAGGCGCCACCCTTGCCTGGGATGGAGAAGGACACCTTGCATCTGCACGCCTGATCAGAACCCGCGACAAACTTATTGATTTCCGCAGTACCTCTTGCTGAGCATATACTGTATATTTGTACAGTATATGCGTTGATCGCCCAACGTTATCTTAAAAGCAAGAGGAACCCTGATGACCGTCCCCGCCATTGCGGCGCCGGCTGCTTCGCCGTCGCTGCCTCCTTCGCTACATGCATTCGTCTGGCGCGCCGGGCAAATGGGCTCGGCGCGCTCTCCTGTTACATCGACCGGTTATGCCGCGCTTGACCGCGAACTTCCCAATCAGGGCTGGCCGCAGGGCGGGCTGATCGAATTGTTGCTGCAACAAGGCGGCATCGGTGAAATGCGTTTACTGAAGCCCGTGTTGCAAAGTCTTGGCCAGCGCCGCATCGCGCTATTACAACCGCCGCACCTGCCGCAGATTGCCGCATGGTGCGAATGGGGCTTGCCACCAGAACGCCTGTTATGGATACGCGCGAAGCGGCATGCCGATGTGTTGTGGAGCGCCGAGCAAGTACTGCGCAACGGCAGCTGTGGTGCGCTGCTGTTCTGGCAGGACACGCTGCGACATGAATCCCTGCGTCGTCTGCAACTCGCTGCGCAATCGTCGGACATGCTGTGCTGGCTGCTACGTCCGCTCGCATCCGCTACCGAGGCCTCGCCGGCGCCATTGCGTATCGCGCTGCGTCCGCTGGCCGGGGGTGTGCAGATCGATGTGCTTAAGCGTCGCGGACCGCCATCGGCTGCGCCAATTCATCTGTACTGGTCCGGCAGCGACGAGCGCGCCGCTGAAACAATGATCTTCGCAAACGAGGTAAGCGATGCGCTGCTGGATCGCCGTCATCCTGCCCTGGCTGCCGCTACAGGCACTGCGCCCGCGCTGGTCTGAGCCTCTGCCGCTGGCCATCATCGACGGCGGGCAGGTAATCGCGATGACACGTCTGGCGGCTGCGCAGGGCGCGCGTATGGGTATGCGCAGCGCAAGCGTGCAGGCGATCGCGCCTGAGGTTGCGCTGCAGCCGCGCGATACGCTGCGTGAGCGCCAATCCTTCGACGCTGTATCACTCGCACTGATGCAATACACGGCCGATATCGCCGCGGCCGATGACAATAGTCTGCTACTCGAGGTGAGCGCAAGCCTGTCGCTGTTCGGTGGCCATCGACGACTCTCATGCCGCGTGCGCAACAGCGCGCATGCGCTCGGCTTTTCTGCCAGCCTCGGCATGGCGCCTACGGCGCAGGGCGCATGGCTGTTTGCACAGCATCGTTCGCGTCAGCGTCGCACGATCAGTATGGACACGATGCGGCATCGGCTTGATACGCTGCCTTTCCATCGATTACCTGAAGCGGCGCGACATGCGGAATGGCTCGAAGGCATAGGCTGCCGCACACTGGCCGACCTGCGTCGACTGCCGCGCACCGGTCTCAAACGCCGTACACAGGGTGCCTTGCTTGATGCGCTCGACCGCGCCTATGGCGAAGCGCCCGAATGTTTCGACTGGCTGAAGGCACCGGAAAGTTTCAGCGCCTCGGTCGAGCTGCCTTACCGCATCGACGATGCCTCATTGCTTCTGTTCGCCGCGCAGCGACTGCTGGCGCAGATGACAGGCTGGCTGGTCGCGCGACAGCAGGCGGTATCGCGCTTCGTGTTGTGGCTCGACCATGAAAGAGGGCGCGCGCGACGAGAGCCGACGGCAGTAGAAATCGCACTGGCCGAACCTTCCTGGCAGGAAGCACATCTGCTCAGGTTGCTGAAGGAGAGGCTGAACCGTTTGTCGCTGGTAGCGCCCGTGATCGCGCTGCGGCTGGAAGCAACGCAACTCGATGCATGGGCACCACCGAACACGCAACTGTTCGCCGAGCCCGGCGGCACAACAGAGGATTACCACCGGCTACTGGAATTGCTGGTTGCGCGGCTCGGTGCTGACGCGGTGAAACTGCCTGCGCCATGCGCGGATTACCGGCCAGAGCTGGCTAACCATTGGCAAGACGCCGCTGAATCAGGCATTGCCGTAGCGGCGGATATGCCGGCGGCATCACGTCCTTTTTGGCTGCTTGAACAGCCACTACCGCTGGTGGTGCGTCAGCATCGTCCGTTTTATGGTTCGCCACTTCGGCTGCTGTCGGGGCCGGAGCGTATTGAAGCAGGCTGGTGGGATGGTGCGCTGGCCCTGCGCGACTACTTCGTTGCGCAGGGAGAGGAGGGCGCATGCTACTGGGTGTATCGCGAGCGGGATGCGAGTAGTGCGCGGTGGTTTTTGCATGGCTTGTTTGGATAAGACTTCACATGTCAATGGCCCATGGATCCCAGCTTGCGCTGGGATGACGTTTTATAGGACGCCAATCTCAATATCGTCGTTCCAGCGCAAGCTGGAACCCATGTATGCGCTAGCGAAGAATCATGCTATCCTCGTCCACACTCCCCAACTACGCTGAACTGCAATGCGCATCCAACTTCAGCTTCCTGCGCGGCGCATCGCATGCCGAGCAACTGGTCGCGCGCGCGGCCGAGCTGGGTTATACGGCGATCGCGATCACAGATGAGTGCTCAGTCGCCGGCGTAGTGCGTGCGCATGGTGAGGCGAAGCGGCATGGGCTGCATTTGATCATCGGCAGTCAATTTCGTGTAAACGACGCAAACGGCAGTGCATTCCGTCTGATTACGCTGGCGATGGATCGTGATGGCTACGGCAATCTGTGCGAACTGATTACGCTGGCACGTAACCGTGTCAACAAGGGCGATTACCTGATTAATGCAGCTGATTTCAGTGCGCCACCGACTGAACTCAAACATCTGCGCGGTCTGCCCGGCTGCATCGTGCTGCTCGCGCCTGACTATGGCATCGCTGCCGAACAGCTGCATGAACAGACCGCCTGGATGCAACAGACCTTTGGTGAACGTGCGCGTCTTGCGCTGACATTGCTGTATCGCGGCCACGACGAGAAGCACAAGCACACAGTGCTGCAAGTCGCAGCAGTACACGGAGTGAAGATCGCCGCCACCGGCGACGTCTGCATGCATGTTCGCTCGCGCAAGCGCCTGCAGGATGTGCTGACGGCAATACGTCTGGGACAGTCCGTCGCGCAATGTGGACGAGGGCTGTTCATGAATGCGGAGCAGCACCTGCGCTCGAGACTACGGCTGGCGAATATGTATCCGGCTCAGGTATTGGCCGAGACAATCGCCATTGCCGCACAATGCCATTTCTCACTCGACCAGCTGCGCTACGAATATCCGGATGAGCTCGTTCCATCCGGTCATACCGCATCGAGCTATTTGCGAGAGCAGACATGGATAGGCGCGCGCCAGCGCTTCCCTGCGGGCATACCGGCGAATGTGCAGCAGCAGATCGAACATGAGCTGCAGCTCATTGCCGATATGCAGTACGAGCCTTACTTCCTGACCGTCTACGACATCGTCTCATTCGCGAAGGGTAGACACATCCTGTGTCAGGGACGAGGCTCGGCTGCGAACTCGGCGGTCTGCTACTGCCTGGGCATCACCGAAGTGGATCCGGCACGCGGCAACCTGCTGTTCGAGCGTTTTATTTCGAAAGAGCGTAACGAGCCGCCCGACATTGATGTCGATTTCGAGCATCAGCGCCGTGAAGAAGTCATTCAATACATCTACCAGAAATACGGTCGCCATCGCGCCGCGCTGACCGGCGTTGTCATCACCTATCGTCCGAAAAGCGCCATCCGCGAAGCCGGCAAGGCGCTCGGTATTGATCTGCAGATCATCGACAAACTCGCCAAATCACAGCGCTGGTGGGATAGCAGGGAAGCATTGCACGAGCGCTTCGCCGAATGCGGGCTCGATCCGGATTCACCGATCGCGCAGCACTGGCGGCAAGTAGCGATCGAGCTGATGGGCTTCCCGCGTCATTTGTCGCAACATCCGGGTGGTTTCGTGATCGCGCGCGACAAGCTGTCGCGGCTGGTGCCGATAGAAAAAGCATCCATGGCAGAGCGTAGCGTCGTCCAATGGGATAAGGATGATCTCGACGCGCTGGGACTATTAAAAATCGACATCCTCGCACTCGGCATGTTGTCGGCATTGCGACGCGGACTCGAGTTCATCGCGCAGCAGCAGGGTGAGCCTTTCGAGCTGGCCGATATACCGGCCGAAGATGCAGCCACCTACGACATGATCAGCCAGGCCGATACCGTCGGCGTATTCCAGATCGAAAGCCGTGCGCAGATGAGCATGCTGCCGAGATTAAAGCCGCGCACCTTCTACGACC
>CAZXRS010000169.1:0-4379 GCA_964642635.1 uncultured Bifidobacterium sp.
TTCGCACCTTGGATGAAGCGCGCAAGGTGGTGGAGCTGCTCAAGGAGCAGGGTCTGGAGCGTGGTCGCGATGATCTGCGTCTGATCATGATGTGCGAGGTGCCGTCCAACGCGATTCTGGCCGAGCAGTTCCTTGAGCACTTCGATGGTTTCTCGATAGGCTCGAACGACCTGACCCAGCTGACCCTAGGTCTGGACCGTGACTCCGGTATGGAGCTACTGGCTGCCGATTTCGACGAACGCGACCCGGCGGTGCGCGAGCTGCTGACCAAGGCCATCAAGACCTGTCTGGCCAAGGGCAAGTACGTGGGCATCTGCGGCCAGGGCCCGTCTGACCATCCGGATTTCGCCGAATGGCTGATGAGGGAAGGGATCAGCTCGATTTCGCTGAACCCCGATTCGGTGGTGGATACCTGGATGAACCTGGCCAAGAAACAGTAAAAATTTCCGTAACCCGGGCCGCCGGGGTGTTGACACGCGGAAATTTTCCGCTACACTCCGCCTTCCGGTTTCGGAATAACAAACAAGAACAGTCAGATGTACTGCTTCAGCCCCCGCGCTTCACGGCCCGGGGGTTTTGTTTTTTTATGTCCTTAGCTTTTGTTGGTAATGGCTTACCGATTGCTGTAGTACCTCGATGCTTTTTTTGGATGCGGGATCAAGATCCAGTTTCGCTACCGCGTCCAAAGTTTTCATAACACTCTCTGGAGTGTTTCCCTCGCCAAGTGAGAGGTTTCGATCAATTTGATCGAAACGAAAATTCTCCCACAAAGAATTGTGGATACGATCCGCTGCCATGATGTGCGTCTGAATTTTCAACCGATGCTCGGTGGGTGAGTCTTTCTCCGGTAATGCGTTAGTGACACTGTCGCATAAATCCTTGGCAGCCATCTCTAGGTATCCAGGCGTGAACGCTGGAAAGGTGGCGAGTTGTCTGGAGGCCGTCGGATTTTTTCGAACCGTATCCTTCACATGGACTGGCGGCTCCAATCCCGGATCTTTACTACGGAGTACATCCATTGCCTTCCGGCTTACTTCCTCGGTCCTGTCCCTGCTTCTTCCAAGATTGGAGAAGAAGCTCTGCATTCTGTGAAATATGCCGATCGAGCTGCCAAGCTTGTGTGTGGGGCGAAACAACTCGCGGAATCTGGAGCCCAAGGACCGCCCCCGGAAAAAATCGGAAGGCGGAAGAGGTGAAGCCTCTTTTCTTTCGTTCAGTCGTTTAAACACGGTACCTCCGCTGAATAACGGTGTCGCGATCGTCAATCGATGCCTCTACTGACGCACCCAGAGTGTAGTGACTGAACGCTGCCGGTATACCGTGTTGCGGTGTATCTGCGTTGCGCTATGGGGAAGATTTAGCGCCGGTTCTGCTTCATTGCCCGATCAATCTCGCGCTTGGCGTCGCGATCGCGTTCGGTATCGCGCTTGTCGTGCTGCTTCTTGCCCTTGGCCAGCCCGATCTCGCACTTGATGCGTCCGCGCTGGAAGTGAAGATTGAGCGGTATGAGCGTGTAGCCGGCACGTTCCACCTTGCCGATCAGGCGCTTTATCTCGTCGGCCTTCAGCAGCAGCTTGCGGGTGCGTACCGGGTCGGGATTCACATGGGTGGACGCGGTGGGTAGGGGGCTGATGTGACAGCCAAACAAGAAAATTTCCGCATTGCGGATGATGACGTAGGCCTCTTTCAACTGAACCCGGCCAGCGCGGATGGACTTGACTTCCCAACCCTCGAGTGCCATCCCCGCCTCATAGCGCTCTTCGATGAAGTAATCGTGAAAAGCCTTTTTATTGTCGACGATGCTCATTGACCGGGGCGGGGGAGAGCGGCTTGCGCGGCTCGGGTTAGAATTCAACCCATCATTCTAACAAACGCGTTCATGGCAGTCGTCCACAAGTCGGTACTTCTTCACTACAGCGCCGAGCAAATGTTCACGCTGGTCGACCGGGTCGAGGACTACCCGGCGTTTTTGCCTTGGTGCGGCGGGGTCGAAGTGCGCGACCGTTCGGCCGAGCGGCTGGTGGCGGCCATACAGATCAATTACCACGGCGTGAAGCAGTCGTTCACCACTGAAAACAGCAACACGCCACCGACGCAGATGACCATGAGCCTCGTTGAGGGTCCTTTCGAGCATCTGGATGGCACCTGGAAGTTCACACCACTGCGCGAGGACGCCTGCAAGATCGAGTTCGAGCTGCACTATGAGTTCTCGAGCAAAATCCTAGAGAAACTTATTGGCCCGGTATTCGCAAAAATCGCCGATAGCTTCGTCGATTCCTTCTGCAAACGAGCGGAGGTTGTGTATGGCTGATTCACGTAGGCTGCAGATTCAGGTCTGCTACGCGCTGCCTGCGGAGAGCTTCATCGCCGATCTGTCTTTGCCCGAGGGGGCGACGCTGGCGCAGGCTGTGCGTGAATCGGGTGTCCTGCAGCGCTACCCGGCCATCGATCTCGCCACCCAAAAGCTTGGCATTTTTGGCAAGTTAAAGCCGGCTGATACGGTTTTGCGCGATGGCGACCGTATCGAGATCTACCGACCTCTGCAGGCAGATCCTAAGGAAACCCGGCGCCGGCGCGCTAAACACAGGGAGACGGTTGCGGGCCGATGAACTGACGGCATCCGGCCGGTTTCGGGAGGGGCGGGAGCGAGTTTCTGTATAATTCGCTTTTGCGCCTACAGGAATTGTTATGCGTCTGATCCAGAAAGCACTCACCTTCGATGACGTGCTACTCGTTCCGGCCTATTCGGCCATCCTCCCGAAAGACACCTCGCTTCACACCCGCCTGACCCGCAACATCTCGTTGTCGATCCCTTTGGTGTCGGCGGCTATGGATACAGTCACCGAGTCTCGTCTCGCCATCGCAATTGCTCAGGAGGGCGGCATCGGTATCGTCCACAAGAACCTCACTGCGAAAGAACAGGCGCGTGAAGTCGCTAAGGTTAAACGTTTCGAGGCGGGAGTGGTGCGCGATCCGATCACGATTCCGCCGACCATGAAAATCCGCGAAGTGATCGCGCTGTCGCAACAGCATGGCATCTCGGGTTTCCCGGTCGTTGAGGGCAAGACCGTCGTCGGCATTATCACCAACCGCGATCTGCGTTTCGAGGAAGAACTCAACGCAGAAGTGCGTCAGAAAATGACGCCGCGCGAGAAACTGGTCTTTGTAAAAGAAGGCGCCGATCCTGCCGAAGCCAAGAAACTGATGAACAAGCACCGCCTCGAGCGTGTGCTGGTGGTGAATGACGCCTTCGAGCTGCGCGGACTAATCACCGTCAAGGATATTTTCAAATCCACCGAACACCCGAACGCCGCCAAAGACGATCAGGGCAAGCTGCGCGTTGGCGCCGCGGTCGGTGTGGGGCCGGATAACGACGAGCGCGTCGAGCTGCTGGTCGCCGCCGGTGTTGATGTGGTGGTGGTCGATACCGCGCATGGCCATTCGCAGGGTGTGCTGGATCGTGTGAAGTGGGTCAAGCGCCGCTTCCCTCATGTTGAGGTCATCGGCGGCAATATCGCGACCGCAGACGCCGCCAAGGCGTTGATCGATGCCGGCGCAGATTGCGTGAAGGTGGGTATTGGCCCCGGTTCGATTTGCACCACACGTATCGTTGCCGGTGTCGGCGTGCCGCAGATCACCGCGATTTCGAATGTGGCTAAGGCATTGGAAGGCACAGGGGTGCCCTGCATCGCCGACGGTGGTATTCGATTCTCTGGCGACGTGGCCAAGGCACTGGCTGCCGGTGCATCGACCGTGATGATGGGCAGCATGTTCGCCGGTACTGAAGAAGCGCCGGGCGAAGTGATTCTTTACCAAGGCCGTAGCTACAAGTCCTATCGCGGTATGGGTAGTCTGGGCGCGATGGCCGATGGCTCGGCCGATCGCTACTTCCAGGATGCGGCCAACAACGCAGACAAGCTGGTTCCAGAAGGTATTGAAGGCCGTGTGCCATATAAAGGCAGCGTACTGGCCATTCTGTATCAACTGGTCGGTGGCGTGCGCTCGTCCATGGGTTATTGCGGTTGCGCGACGATTGATGAGTTGCGCGAGAAAGCGCAATTCGTTGAGATCACATCGGCGGGCATGCGCGAGTCTCATGTGCACGATGTGCAGATCACCAAAGAAGCGCCGAACTACCGCGCCGACTAATTTATCCATCAGCACTCACAGGCGGCAGCAATGCCGCCTGAGTTTTTTTAGAAGACGCTTTCATGCATTCCAAGATTCTCATCCTCGACTTCGGTTCACAAGTAACCCAGTTAATCGCGCGTCGTGTGCGTGAGTCTGGTGTGTTTTCCGAGGTGCATCCGTATGATGTCAGCGACGACTTCATCCGCACCTCAGGCGCGGCTGGCATCATCCTGTCTGGCGGCCCGAGT
>CAZXRS010000169.1:4389-4910 GCA_964642635.1 uncultured Bifidobacterium sp.
GTTACCGAAGGCGACACACCGCGCGCACCGCAGGCTGTCTTTGAACTGGGCGTGCCCGTGCTCGGCATTTGCTATGGCATGCAGACCATGGCCGCGCAGCTCGGCGGCAAAGTCGAGAATGGTCATGTGCGCGAGTTCGGTTATGCCGAGGTTCGCGCTCGAGGCCATACCGCGCTGCTCAAAGACATCAACGATTTCGTAACACCTGAAGGCCATGGCATGCTTAAGGTATGGATGAGTCATGGCGACAAAGTGATCGACATGCCGCCGGGCTTCAAGCTGATGGCATCGACTGACAGCTGCCCGATCGCTGGCATGGCCGATGAAGCGCGCAAGCTGTATGCCGTTCAGTTCCATCCGGAAGTCACGCACACGGTGCAAGGCACCGCCATCCTAGGCCGCTTCGTGCACGAGATTTGTGGCTGCCAGTCCGACTGGAATATGCCGGACTATGTATCCGAGGCGGTGGAAGCCATTCGTAAGCAGGTGGGGAATGATGAAGTCATCCTCGGCTTGTCAGG
>CAZXRS010000170.1:0-4906 GCA_964642635.1 uncultured Bifidobacterium sp.
AATGCTCACTATTTGCCTGAGCGAACATCATCAGCTCGACATCGGTGGGATTGCGTCCGGCCTGGGTAAAGGCGTCGCTCAGATAGTCGATCTCGTCATCAGACAGCGCCAGACCCAACGCCGTATTCGCATCGGTCAGCGCCGTACGCCCACCTTTGAGCAAGTCGATATAGGCAAGCGGCTGAGCCTCCAATTCGGTGAACAAGGCCGCCGCTTCCTGTGGATCGCGGATCACGGTCTCGGTCATGCGGTCATGAAGCAGACCTGCCACCGCAGCCGCTTTAGCCGCATCGAGCGACTTCGCCTTACCGAGTAAACCGGATTTCAGCTGCACGTAATAGATGACGCCACGCTCGATACGATGAATGTGCGCCATACCGCAGTTGTGCGCGATGTCGGTCGCCTTGCTCGCCCAGGGAGAGATGGTGCCGAAACGCGGTACCACTACGAACTGCTCACCATCGCCTTTGTCCTCGAACGGTTCGCCATACGTCAGCATCGCCGTCAGTCGTTCGCGCGCATTAGCGTCAAGCTCGACACTGCTATCGATGAAATGGCAGAAACGTCCGGAGATGCCGCTGATGGCGGGCTCGATATCTTTCAGTTGTGTTAACAGGCGATGAATGCGGAATGCGGACAGGGCGCTGGAGCCCGGCAGGATGAGCATGGCAGAGATGATGATCGCGGGATGGACAGCCTGCAGAAAATCAAGGCCGCCCGAGGGTGAATCGGATGCCCCGATTATACCCTGACTACCGACGGCGACTATCCGCAGAGCAGTCCCAGCACCATGCTATCTTTTGTCAGAATCCACCCGAGAACCCGCATGACAACCGATACCGGAATCTCCTCTTATCTCGACCAGAACCGCTACGAACTCGTGCATGCGAGCCTCGATATCGCTGCTGAGTCTGAGTTCGTGTTCACGCGCATCTATCGTGATGAGGCGCTGAGGTCGGCGGCCCACGCTGATGTGATGCGCATGTCAGGTGAGGCCATCTCTGAACTGGCCGGCATGCCCATCTCCATCAAAGACCTGATCGATGTCGGCGGTGAGAAGACGATGGCGGGCTCGGTCGTGCTTGACGGCCACCCACCCGCTGCCGCAGACGCACCGGTAGTGTCTCGCCTGCGTGCTGCCGGTGCCGCCATCATCGGCAAGACCAACATGAACGAATTCGCCTTCTCGGGTGTGGGCATCAATCCGCACTACGGTACGCCAGCGAACCCGGCCGATGCATCGCGAATTCCGGGCGGCTCTTCGTCCGGCGCTGCGGTCTCGGTAGGCATAGGCGCTTGCGTGGCGGCGATAGGCTCGGATACCGGGGGCTCTATCCGTATTCCCGCTGCCTTGTGCGGACTGGTCGGCTTTAAACCCACAAAGCGACGTGTGCCCACTGCCGGCACGCTTCCTTTATCGACAACGCTCGATACGCTGGGACCGATAGCACGCACTGTTGCAGACTGTCTGCTGGTTGATTCAGTGATCGCCGATGACCCACTCAAGGTACCACCGCTGCAACTCGACGGACTAAGGTTCGCGGTGCCCGAAGATCTTGTGATGGATGACATTGACGACGCTGTGGCACGTGCATTCACCAGTACGCTGTCAAAACTGGCAGCGGCCGGCGCGACCATCATTGAAGTGCCCATGAAAATGTTCGCCGAGGCGCGCGATATCAACTGGTTCCCGCCTATTGAAGCCTGGGCATGGCATGAGCGTCTGCTGGAACACAATGAACATCGTTATGATCCTCGCGTCGTACAGCGCATACGGCTCGGCGCGAAGTACACACCGCAAGATGCGCAAAGGCTCCATGCGGCGCGCGCAGAATGGATCGCTGAGGTACTCAAGGCATTGAACGGGTATGACGCGATGCTTATGCCCACGGTACCTATCCTCGCCCCGCGCACCGAGGCGCTGCTTGCCTCCGATGACGCCTTCTGGCAAGCCAACCGGCTGTTGCTGCGCAATCCCTCACTGGTCAACCTGCTCGATGGCTGCGCCTTGTCGCTGCCCTGCCATCGTGAGGGTGAACTTCCAGTCGGTCTCACCGTGGCCGGACCGTCGATGAGCGATGCGCGCGTGATCGCTGTTGGCATCGCGATTGAACGCGCCCTCGCTCCCCAGTCGTGACCCTGTTTAGAGTGACTCGCCCGACTCGGCCTGCCTGAATACGATGTTCTCCACCCGGCTTCCGTAACGGTCTGCCATGCCATACGGCGTGGCGCGAAGATTTCGGTCCGGGATCATTGCTACCACCGTGTGGTAGCCAAGCGCCAGTACGAATTCAGCGGTCTTCTCTGCCTGCCAGTTCTCTTCCAGCGGCAAGCGCGCTGATCCAAAATTCAGAAAGACCTTCCCCGGGTCATGAATATCAAAAAAGATTTCACCGCCGATAACACCCTTGTCCACCAATATCGAATGCGTAATGATCCCGCGCGAGCTCATACGGCAGGGTGTCATTTCGCGGGCAATGTGCATGCCACGATGATCAATTGCGTACAGGTATTTGAAGTTGCGATTGCCGTAGGCACCGTGTGCGACAGGACGAAACGGTCCTTTACCCGGGCGTGAGCTGAGTCGTTCAGCATCGATCGCGGCCGGATTGATGTCATGACGATTGCAGTTAGCTACTGGCCGCTCCGGGCCTATTCCCCACAGCATCGTCGAGGAACCGGCGCATGGATATTCGGTGTACTGAAGCATTTCTAGCCGCTCCCTGGGTACCAGCGCGATACGCCATGGCGATGCGAGTGTCGTATCAGTCTGCTCGGGGTTCACATCGATTTTCGCGAGATCGACCACCATGGCCGTCACCCTGGCCTTGGCCCACTCCGTCAACTCCGGATCAATGGGT
Organism: uncultured Bifidobacterium sp.; assembly: GCA_964642635.1. Lineage (GTDB taxonomy): Bacteria > Pseudomonadota > Gammaproteobacteria > Burkholderiales > Burkholderiaceae_D > Pernthalerella. Next base: position 2,862 of record CAZXRS010000170.1, read on the forward strand.
TCCGTTGAGTAGCCCCATGGGCTGGTGTGATGCAAGCGCGTCCGGATCAGCGGCGCACGCCGGACGGCCGGCGCCGTGCGCTCCGAGCGCGCGGATAATCCACGGGGTGCTCTTTTGGTTTGGATCCTCAACATATTTTCTCCTTGTCCCGACATGCGATGAATGAACTATCGCGTCCCGGCCGCTGGTCGCTCGACTTGAACGCGCATTTCTCTTTTTGCAATCACTGTGCCAAGGGCGATTGACGAAAAATGCATTTGGGCGTGGGTACATCGGGTTGGATTTGTTGCGCGTCTAAAACAACCGCGGGGTCAGATGAAACCTAGGCGCACTAAGCAAGAACGCAGATTTGGTGCGTGCACCGGCTGGAAGCGCGATCAACGTGCATTGATAAGAGATTGTTTTAATAGGTGAATACGGCTACCCTATAGCGAATTCTTAATCCCGCAGGCAAAGACCTGCCCCGTGGACGCCTGATCTGAGCCACGAGGTTTTCCAAGTTCTGGAGTCGAATGCGCATAGCTGTGATTGGCGGCGGTGTCGTCGGAGTTTCCACTGCCTATTACCTCGCCGAGGCAGGCCATGAAGTCGCTGTGGTCGAGCGCTATGGCAACGTTGCGCAGGAAGCCAGCTTCGGCAATCTGGATCTCATGGGTCCGGCGTCCGTCCGTCCTTGGGCAGCGCCGGGTACACCGGGCCGCGTGCTGCGCATGCTGATGCGCCCTGAATCCCCGATGGCATTTAGCGCCCGCTTCGAACCGGCCATGTGGGGCTGGTTACGCCGCTCCATCGCCGAATGCGCAGTGAATCGATTTAAGCAAAATCAGCTGCGGCTACATCGCCTTGCCGGTTACAGCCAGGAACTGATGCAGCACCTCGCGCAGGTCCATGAGCTTGATTTTCAGCAGCGCAACGGCGTCATGATGATGATCCGTACCGCCAAGGATATGGAACAGGCGCAGCCGCTAATGGAAGCTCTGGGCGAAGCCGGCGTCAGAAGCGAATTGCTTGAGCCGGATGCAGCCCGGCAGCTCGAGCCAACGCTGTCGGCCGATACGCCCTTCCAAGGCGTGCTGTATATGCCGGATGACTGGGCAGGAAACTGCCCGCTATTTGTCCGCCAGCTGAAATCAATTGCACAAGAACGTGGCGTCGAATTTCACTTCAACAGTGAAGTGGAATCTATTCAGGTCGAACTTGGCGGCATCAGCTTCCGCGTCGGCGAGCGCACCATTGATGCCGATGCCGTCGTCATCGCCGCCGGCGCTGAGAGTGGCCGACTGCTCAAAGGTATAGGCATCAGCCTGCCGATGTATCCGGTCAAGGTATATTCAGCATCCACCCAAATTCAGGAATACGATCTCGCACCGAATATTTCGCTGTACGACGATACGTATCGCGTCTCGCTGACCCGTCTCGGTAAGCGTATTCGCATTGCAGGCTGCGCGGAGTTGGGCTCATCTAATTTTAATCTTCACCGCAAGGCAATCGACACGCTGGTCAAAGTCGCCGACGACTGGTTCCCGAACGCAGCAAACTACCGTACCGCGACGTTCTGGTGCGGACCCACGGCAATGCTGCCCGAGGGTGTACCGCTGATTGGCGCGACGTCCTACCCGAATGTCTTCATCAATGCCGGCCATGGTGCCGGCTCCTGGGCCTTGGCCGCCGGTAGCGGCAAGCTGGTCGCCGACATCGTGTCCGGCCGTCGACCCGAGATCGATACCGACGGTCTGACCCTGACCCGCTATGGCGACCGCCTCCGCTGACCTGCGGATTTACAGCGTCGCGCAAGTGCGCGATATCGAACGCGCCGCATTGACTGTCGCTCCTGGCGGCACGCTGATGCAAAGGGCCGGTGCTGCAGTCGCTGAACTCGCGCTGTCCATGCTCCCTTCGGATGCCTCGCCGATTCTGGTGCTGGCCGGGCCCGGCAATAACGGCGGCGATGCTCTCGAAGCTGCCGCACAACTCGCCTCACGCGGCAAGGTGGTGTCGGTCGTGCTGCTGGCCGACCCACAGCGACTTCCCGCCGATGCAAAAGC
>CAZXRS010000171.1:0-4901 GCA_964642635.1 uncultured Bifidobacterium sp.
TCAGCACGGCAACTGGCACTGACCGGTGCACCGTTATTGCTGATCGATACCTCCTCCAAACCACAGCGCGAAGCCGCTGAGCTATCGCAGGCGATGCGTGCACGCTATCTACCGTTGCCCCATGCAGGTTCGACACAGCTGGCGCAATCGGTCAGAGTGGTGGCGCAGCAGGAGGCGCGCAAGCTTGCGTGAGCGTCTCGAGTGGGCTAGTGATGGCCGCGATTGGCCGAACCGCGAAGCAAGCCGCTTCGTTCGTGCTGCCGGATTGAACTGGCACATACAGCAGTTCGGACCATCACCTCAGCATGCGCCACTGATAGCCTTATTACACGGCACGGGTTCGTCAACGCATTCTTGGCGTGACGTGGCACCTTCGCTTGCACGACATAGCGCGGTGCTAGCGATGGATTTACCAGGACATGCCTTCACCGATATGCCTGATCCGCCATCCGCGCAATCATTGCCGGGCATGGCGCAACGCGTGGCTGCGCTGTTTAAGGAGCTAGGCGTTGCCCCGACGGTGATTGTGGGGCACTCTGCCGGCGCAGCGATTGCCTCGCGCATGGTGCTCGACAAGCAGGCTAAACCCGCTGCGCTGGTGAGTCTGAACGGCGCATTCCTCGGTTTCGGCGGCGTTGCCGGTGCGATTTTTTCTCCATTAGCCAAATTGCTCTCAGCCGGCACACTCGCGGCGCGATTTTTTGCGTCACAAGCAAGTGATCCTGCTGTGGTGCAGCGCTTGATGCGCGGTACCGGCTCGGTCATCGATGCGACGGGCATGCGCTTGTATGAGCGACTGATACAAAGTCCCACGCACGTGAAGGCGGCGCTCTCAATGATGGCGAACTGGGACCTGAGTGCGCTCGAGCGCGAATTGCCCAAACTGGACCTGCCGGTGTGGATGGTGTCGGCCGACCATGATCTGACGGTACCTGCATCACAAGCGGCGCTGGTGGCGGCACGGCTTCCACGGGCGCGCCGCGTGCAGTGGCCGGTGCTGGGACATCTGGCGCACGAGGAGAGTCCGGCGCAATGTGTGGATTTGCTGGTCGGCGTGCTGAACGCCGTGCACGGTCAGGGGGTCGGTGATGGCACTGCTGGCTGAGATCTTACTGTTTGGCGTGGTGCCGATAGTGTTTGCACTTTGGCAAATTCATGACGTGCGCCGTGAGCAGCGCAAGCGCCGCGAACGGGAAGAAGAGAGCGGAAACTGACGCTCAAAGTGTCAATAAAGCTTGACATAAATAAGTGACGCAAATACTTTACACCCATGGCCCCGACCCGGTGGCCCGGATGGAGGCGTCATGGAGAACATCGAACGAATAGAAGCCGCGCTTGAGGCCGCACTGGCCTTGCAGCAGGGCGGTCCGCCACTGCTGGAGGCGGCGATGCGGGACTCGGTGTTTCCCGGCGGCGCGCGTATACGTCCGCATCTGACCCTGGCCGTCGCTCAGGCCTGCGGTGGTGATGATCTTCCCCTGGCAGCTGCTGCCGGCGCCGCAATCGAGCTGATGCACTGCGCATCGCTGGTTCACGATGATTTGCCCTGTTTCGATAACGCGCTCATGCGTCGTGGTCGACCGTCGGTATTTGCGGCGCATGGCGAGCGCCTTGCCGTACTGTCGGGTGACGCGCTGATCGTGGCGGCGTATCAAGCCCTCGCGATGGCCTCGGCCGCGCATCCGGAACGACTACTCCCCCTGATGAACACGCTGTCTGCTGGCGTCGGTGCTCCCTCCGGCATCATCGCTGGACAAGCATGGGAATGTGAACCTCGCGTCGCACTTTCCGAATACCAGCGCGCGAAGACCGGCGCCTTGTTCGTCGCTGCTACGGTGGCCGGCGCGCAGTCCGCTGGCGCTGCGGCTGAACCCTGGCGCGCGCTCGGCGAATGCCTGGGCGAGGCCTATCAGGTCGCTGACGATATTCGTGACGTTGCCTCAGATCCCGAAACCCTCGGCAAGCCAGTCGGCCAGGATGCCGCGCTCGGCCGTCCGAGCTCAGCGGCTGAACATGGATTGACCGGCGCGATTCAATTGTTTGATCAGCTGATCAGCTACGCCAGTGCATCGATACCCAGCTGCCGCGGCTCAGCGCAGTTGCGCACCTTGATCCGCATGGAATCCAAGCGATTGGTGCCGCCCGAGATGACGCGCAAGCTGGCACCCACGCTGACCCGGATCGCCGCGTAAATGACTGCAGCGACGATGTCTTTCGGCGACAGGCTGCTCGCGCTGCGCGACAGACTACTCGCAAGCCCCGCTTTTCATCGTGCTGCATCAGCCTTCCCACTCACGCGACCGATTGCGCAGCGTAAAGCGCGCGAGCTATTCGACCTTGTCGCGGGCTTCGTCTATTCGCAAGTACTGTCGGCCTGCGTCAAGCTAGGGCTGTTCGAGAAGCTGGCCGCCGGTCCGCTGGCACTGTCTACCCTGGCACTGCACTGTCGCATGAGCGAAGAGGCGACGGAGCGGCTGCTTGCCGCTGCGATCTCGCTGAAGCTGATTGAGCGGCGCGGTCAGGATGCCGATGGCCGCGTGCGTTACGGCCTAGGCATGCTCGGCGCGCCGCTGGTTGGTAACGAAGCGGTGCTGGCCATGGTTCGTCATCATGATGCGCTGTACGCCGATCTGTCCGACCCCGTATCGCTACTGCGCGGTAGTGGTCCGGCACCAACACTCTCTGACTTCTATCCGTACACTGCCGCCGACGCGCCTTCTAATGCCGGCACTCTGGCGGCTGACAAGGTCGATCGTTATTCTGAATTGATGGCGGCCTCGCAGCCGCTGGTCGCCGCTGAAATTCTCGATGCCTATCCGCTCGAGGCCCACCGCCGTCTGCTGGATGTGGGTGGCGGCGAGGGACGGTTTCTGAGCAGCGTCGCTGCACGCGCACCGCATCTGCAGCTGACCTTGTTCGACTTGCCGGCCGTGGCCGATCGCGCACGTGCGCGTTTTGCGACCGCGGGTATCGAGGGCCGGGCGAGGGCGGTCGGCGGTAATTTCCTCTCCGATCCGCTGCCCGAGGGCGCCGATATCGCGACGCTGGTCCGGGTGATTCATGACCATGATGACGAGCGTGCGCTGACCATTCTCCGTTCTATCCACCGCGCTCTGCCTCCCGGCGGCACCCTGCTGCTGGCCGAGCCCATGGCCGGCACCGCCGGCGCTGAGGCGATGGGCGACGCCTATTTTGGCTTCTATCTGCTCGCCATGGGACGCGGCCGAGCCCGTACCGCCGCCGAGCTTGGCGCTCTGGTGCAAGCGGCCGGGTTCGAGCCGCCCCGGCCAATTCCCACCCGAATCCCGCTGCAGGTGCGGATTTTGGTCGCCCGCCGCCCCGCCTGACGCCGAAAGCGTAAATAAAAGTTGACACCATGGGTTGTAAGGTAAAAAATACAACCCAAATAACCTGACAGGTTGACCCATGAGCCACCTGCTCGATACAGAAAAACCAGGAGACACAGGACCGAGGTGCCGCGGATGAGCGCGCACGCCGTCGCCGTGGTGCTCGAAAAGCCGCTGCACTTGCAAGTGCGCGAGCTGCCGCTCGTCGCCCCTACGGCGAACGACCTGGTGGTCGATATCGACTGGTCGGGCGTATCCACTGGTACCGAAAAGCTGCTGTATTCGGGGCGTATGCCTTCCTTCCCTGGCATGGGCTATCCGCTCGTACCGGGCTATGAGTCGGTCGGCCGCGTAGCGCAGGCCGGTGCCGATACCAATTACGAAGTCGGCGAGACGGTATTCGTCCCCGGCGCTGCCTGTTTCGGCGAAGTGCGCGGTTTGTTCGGCGGCGCGGCCTCGCGTGTCGTGATTCCCGCGCTGCGCGCTTTGCGCATCGCAGATTCGCTCGGTGAGCGCGGCACGCTGCTGGCACTGGCAGCCACCGCGTATCACGCGTTTTCTTCGCCGGCAGCGGGTCAGCCTGAACTGATTGTTGGTCATGGCGTGCTGGGTCGGATGCTCGCGCGTATCGCCGTGCAGGCGGGTGCGCGTCCGGTGGTGTGGGAAACCAACCCTGAGCGTCGCGCCGGTGCACAAGGCTATGACGTGATCGACCCCGCCAATGATCAACGTACCAATTACCGGTGTATTGCAGACGTCAGTGGTGACCCCGCGATTCTCGACAAGCTGATCGCGCGCGCTGCGCCGAACGGCGAGATCGTACTCGCCGGTTTTTATGACGAGCCTATGCATTTCAATTTCCCACCGGCCTTCATGCGCGAGGTACGCATACGCGTGGCTGCGCAATGGAAGCCGGCGGAGTTGTTGGCTGTACGCGATCTGGTCGAGTGCGGACGACTGTCGCTGGATGACCTGATTACCCACCGTAGCCATCCCGGAGAGGCGGAGCATGCATATCGCACCGCATTCACTGATCCGGGCTGTCTCAAGATGATTCTCGACTGGAGAGGTGCACGATGAGCAATACCGAGGGACACCAGGCTGCACCTGTGCATTTCATGCGCACCGAAAAACTGCGCGCGGAAGCCGCAATGGAACCGGAACCGGTCCACACCGGTGAGGTCAAGAAAGAGACGCAGATCATTGCGATCTACGGCAAGGGCGGTATCGGCAAGAGCTTCACGCTGTCGAATCTGTCGTACATGATGGCGCAGCAAGGCAAAAAGGTCTTGCTGATCGGCTGCGATCCGAAGAGCGATACCACATCGCTGTTATTCGGCGGTCGCGCATGCCCGACCATCATCGAAACCTCTTCAAAGAAAAAACTCGCTGGCGAGCCAGTGGAGATCGGCGACGTCTGCTTCAAGCGTGACGGCGTGTATGCGATGGAACTCGGTGGTCCCGAGGTCGGACGCGGTTGCGGTGGTCGCGGCATCATCCACGGCTTCGAATTACTCGAAAAACTCGGTTTCCATGAGTGGGGCTTTGACTATG
>CAZXRS010000172.1:0-4891 GCA_964642635.1 uncultured Bifidobacterium sp.
GTTCGCGCACATGGCGCTGTAGCGCATCCATCAGATGCTGATCCTCGTGCTCGCCGCGCGGTGTATCGTCGGTCAGTACGACATAGGCTTTAATCAGATTTCCCCTGTCGGCATCCGGTTTCGGTACGACCGCCGCATTGACAACCGCAGGATGTCCGATCAGGCAATTCTCGATTTCTGACGGACCGATACGGTAGCCTGCTGACTTGAACACATCATCGGCACGCCCGCGATACCACAGATAACCTTCATCATCGAGCTCGGCCAGATCGCCCGTTAGCAGCCAGTCACCATGAAATTTTTCAGCTGTCGCCTCCGGACGATTCCAATAACCGGTGAAGATCACTGGATTCGGATGACCATGCAGATCGAAACGATGCAGCGCAACTTCGCCGATATGTCCTGCGGCAGCTGGTTCGCCATCTTCATTGAGCACGGCCACACGATGGCCCGGATAGGGCTTGCCCATGCTGCCCGGCCGAGCCGGCCAGAACATCGCGCAATTACCGACCAGATAATTGGCCTCGGTCTGACCGAAGATTTCATTGATGGTGATGCCAAGGGCTTCACGAGCCCAGTTGAACACGGTATCGCCCACCGCTTCACCACCGCTCATGATGGCGCGCAGATGAAGGCGGTAATCCTGTTTCGGTGAGGGCACTGCTTTCATCATCATTTTTAGCGCCGTCGGGAAGAGGAACGTATTCGTCACACGATACTTTTCCATCAAATGGAATGCGTGCTCGGCAGAGAAGCGCGCGCGGCTCGCAACGATAGGATGACCAAAGTAGAGCGTGGGTAGCAGCGCATCCATCAGCCCGCCGGTCCAGGCCCAGTCGGCAGGTGACCAGAAGACGTCCCCTTGTTTCGGAAACCACTGCTGAGATGCGACGAAGCCCGGCAGATTGCCCAGCAGCGCAGACTGTGGAATCAACGCGCCTTTCGGTGAGCCGGTGGTGCCGCTGGTGTAAATCAGGATAGCCGGATCGGTCGCATGCGTGTTCACCGGAGTAAAAGAATCCTTAGCCTCGGCCAGCGCAGAAGTCCAGTCGATCTGCTTGCCGTGCGAGCCATCGATCGCCATCACATGACGCAAGGTTTCGCAGCGCGAACGTACCGCTTCGATGGCAGGCAGAGTGGCCTGATCGGCAATCACGACGCTTGCGGCGCTGTCTTGCAGACGGTACTCCAGGGCTTCTGGACCGAACAATACGGACATCGGCATGGCGATAGCGCCCAGCTGCTGACAAGCGAAATGCGCGACTGCGACCTCTGGCCTTTGTGGCAGCATGATAGCGACACGATCACCGCGCACGATGCCAAGTCCTTGCAGTACGTTTGACAGACGATCGGTATCGCGCTGCAGCTGCGCATAGGTGATGACCCGATCGCCTTGGATTTCGTCGTCAACGAGCATGGCAACCTGATGCGGGTCATCCGCCCAGCGTCGGCAGCACAGCCGGGCAATATTGAAATCGTCCGGCAGTAGCCAGCGGAAATCCTGATAGAGTCGGTCGTATGAGTCGGGGTCAAGCATACTGTTTCCCTTATAATTTTTGTATAGCCATGCTAGCTGCGACATCGGCGCATGGCAATCACGATTCTTTACAACATTCATGACTATCCCGGTCCGCCATTCGCACTCCGAAATGCTGATGCTACGCGGCCTGCGTATGCACGTGCGTCACTGGGGCGACGCCGACGCGCCTAAGCTGTTCATGCTGCATGGCTGGATGGATGTCTCTGCCTCTTTCCAGTTTATTGTCGATTGCCTGCAGCGGGATTGGCATGTGATCGCACCGGACTGGCGTGGCTTTGGTCTGTCGGAGCACGTCAATGCAGACTGCTATTGGTTCCCCGATTACCTCGGCGATCTTGATGCGCTGCTGGATCAGCTCGCACCGAATCAGCCAGTGAATGTGCTAGGCCACAGCATGGGCGGCAATATCGCGACGCTGTATGCAGGTATTCGCCCACAGCGCATCGAGAGGCTGGTGAATCTTGAAGGATTCGGACTCGCGAACACAGTGCCGGCGCAGGCGCCAGGTCGCTATGCGCAGTGGTTGGACGAATTGCGCAATCCACCGGTGATGCGACTTTATGCCAGCCTCACCGAGGTCGCTCAACGCTTGCGCAAGAATAACCCGCGACTCTCTGCAGAGCGTGCTGAATTTCTTGCCGAGCACTGGTCCGCAGCGAATGCTGAAGGGCAATGGCATATCCTTGGCGACCCCGCGCACAAAATCGTCAGTGCGACGCTGTATCACACCGATGAAGTGCTCGCGTGCTGGCGAAACATCAGTGCGCCGGTATTGTGGGTAGAGGCGGAGCACACGGACATGTGGCGCTGGATGGGTCCCAAAGCACAGGTGCGCGCCGAGATTGATCGCCGCATGGCTGAGATACCCAACGTCACGCCCGCACTGATACCGGATGCCGGACATATGCTGCATCATGACCAGCCCGAGAAGGTCGCGGCGCTGATCGAGGATTTCCTCCGTTAAACCCGGGAGCCTCGCCTGCGCTTGAATGCGTCGGGCGGTACAATGAGCTATTCCATTCCGGATTTCATCACCGTCCCCCAACATGCTAAACGCCGATCTGCACTGTCACTCGAATGTGTCGGACGGCATGCTCTCGCCCGCCGACGTTGCCGCGCGTGCGAAGGCGAACGGCGTCGAGTTGTGGGCATTGACTGACCATGATGAACTTGGCGGCATCGCCGACGCCAGACGCGCGGCGACCGACCTCAATCTTCGATTTGTTGCCGGCGTCGAAATCTCGATTACCTGGGCCGGAAAGACGGTGCACATCGTCGGACTCGGTATTAACGAAAATGATCTCGCCCTGCGCGAAGGCCTGGCATCGGTGCGAGGTGGCCGAACGCGGCGCGGGCGCGAGATGGCGGCGCAGCTGGAGCAGGTCGGTATCTTCGGCGCCTATGAAGGCGCACTAAAGTACGCGGACAATCCCGAAATGTTGGGTCGTACGCATTTCGCTCGCTTTCTGGTGGAGGCGGGCGTGCAGCCAACCGTTTCCGATGTGTTCGCGAATTACCTGGTGGAAGGCAAGCCCGGATTCGTCGCGCACCGATGGGGTACTTTGGAGGAGGCCGTCGGCTGGATTCGGGGTGCTGGTGGGCGCGCCGTCATCGCGCATCCCGGGCGCTACGCCTTCACCGACCTCCAGCTCGACGCAATGATCTCAGCCTTCCGCGATCTTGGCGGAGAGGGTATTGAGGTCGTCACGGGTAGCCACACGCCGGACCAATACGATAGCTTTGCCCGCCTCGCGCGTCGTGCCGGGCTACTGGCTTCGCGCGGCTCCGACTTCCACGGACCGGCCGAATCGCGGGTCGATCTCGGCACGCTGCCGCCGTTGCCCTCTGGCCTGACACCGGTCTGGCACGACTGGTAAGGGTTTTCCTGTTCGATCGGGTAAAAAACTTCGGTTAAACCTAAGTTGAATTCTGATTAGGGTGTCTCCACATAGAGACATGCTCGTGGATAATTGCCGCACCGTTAACTGGTCTTCCTTGGAGACATTCCTATGAAAAGAATCCTGCTGTTCGTTCTGACCAACATCGCCGTGATCGCGGTGATGTCGATCGTGCTGTCGGTACTGGGGGTAGACCGCTTCCTGTCGGCCCGCGGCCTGAACATCGGCATGCTGCTCGTCTTCTCGCTGGTGGTTGGCTTTACTGGTGCGATTTTCTCGCTGCTGATCAGCAAGCCCATGGCGAAATGGTCCACTGGCGCGACAGTGATCGAGCAACCGCAAAACGCGACCGAGCAATGGTTGCTCGACACGGTACGCCGCCTGTCTCAGCGGGCCGGCATCGGTATGCCGGAGGTTGCGGTTTACGAGGGTGAGCCGAATGCCTTCGCAACCGGCGCATTCAAAAACGAAGCACTGGTAGCCGTATCAAGCGGCCTGCTGGTGAACATGACGCGCGACGAGGTTGAGGCCGTGCTCGGTCATGAGGTTGCGCACATCGCCAACGGCGATATGGTGACGATGACTCTGATTCAGGGCGTGACCAACACCTTTGTTGTCTTCCTGTCGCGTGTGGTGGGTTATGTGGTGGATCGCGCCATGTCGCGCAACGACGAAAGCACTGGTGGTATCGGCTATACCATCACCGTGATCGTCTGTCAGATCGTGTTTGGACTGCTGGCGTCGATGATTGTGGCCTGGTTCTCGCGCCAGCGCGAGTTCCGTGCTGATGCCGGTTCGGCACAACTGCTGGGTAATCGCCAGCCTATGATTAATGCGCTGCATCGACTGGGCGCTATGCACGAAGCTGCGTTACCTCAATCGGTGGCGGCGTTAGGCATCAACCACTCGGGCGGCTTCTTCGAGTTATTCTCGACGCATCCGCCGCTGGAGGAGCGCATCGCGGTTCTACAGCAGGGCTGATTCAGCCTGCGTCATCATCCTGAAAGCGACAGCCTGTAGGCTGTCGCTTTCATTTTTTCGACATGACTCAATACTTTCACATCCATCCCGATAATCCGCAGCACCGTTTGATTCGTCAGGCTGCGGACATGATTCATGCAGGGGGTATCGTCGCGCTGCCAACGGATTCGAGCTATGCGCTGGTCTGCCACCTCGACGATAAAGGCGCAGTTGATCGATTGCGCCGTCTGCGCGGCGTCGACGAGAAACATCATCTAACACTGTTATGCCGTGACCTTTCCGAAATTGGTACGTACGCGCGAGTCGACAACACCCAGTACCGCCTGCTAAAGGCCGCGACTCCCGGTCCCTATACTTTCATTCTGGAGGCTACCCGCGAGGTACCGCGGCGGTTGTCGCATCCGTCGCGCAAGACCATCGGCCTGCGCGTACCGGAGCATGCGATCGCACAGGCCTTGCTCAGCGAGTTGGG
>CAZXRS010000173.1:0-4881 GCA_964642635.1 uncultured Bifidobacterium sp.
CAATTCGTAAAGCGACTTACCATCCAGAGCAGGCCCCGGGAATACCAGCTTTGCGCCGGTCAGTGGCACGGAATAAGGCAGGCCCCATGCATTCACGTGGAACATCGGAACCACCGGTAGCACCACGTCGCGTGCCGACACGTTCAATGCATCGGGCAGCGCCGACGCAAATGAATGAAGTACCGTCGAGCGGTGCGAATACAGCGCTCCCTTGGGATTGCCGGTAGTGCCTGAGGTATAGCACAGGCTGGACGCGGAGTTTTCGTCGAACAAGGGCCATTCAAAATGATCAGATTCGGCCGCGATCAGGTCCTCATAGCACATGAGGTTAGGGATCTTGTCGGTCGCAGGCAGATGCGATTTGTCGCACAGTGCGATATAGCCCTTGATCGTCTTGCACAGCGGTGCGATGGCTTCAATAATGGGCGTGAAGCTCAGATCAAACATCAGGTACTGGTCATCCGCGTGGTTAGCGATGTAGGCGATCTGCTCGGGATGCAGACGCGGATTAATCGTGTGCAGCACCGCACCCATGCCGGAGACACCGTAATATGCTTCAAGATGGCGGTATCCATTCCAGGCCAGTGTCGCGATGCGCTTGCCTATGCTGACATCCAGCTTCGTCAGAGCGTTTGCGAGCTGCTTCGAACGACGATGGCAGTCCCGATAGGTGTAGCGATGAATGTCGCCTTCGACACGACGCGACACGATCTCAACGTCACCATAGAAGCGATCCGCATGCCGGATCAGCGACGAAATGAGCAGCGGTTCGGTCATCATTCGGCCCATCAGCGGGCTCTGCGGATACTGCGCCATGTTATCTCCGAGGTAGATTTTTTACAGAATTTCGTTTTTATTTGGATAAGGATTTTTAGCGCGGCCTATCCGTCCGTCAACAGCTTTTTATCTTGCAATGCAGCACGCAAGCCCCTGCCGATGCGATGGCGGACGATCTGTCACAATGCGTGCTTGACGTTAACCGTGTGCGTATTCTTGCACAGACCGCGATGAACTCGCCCGACCATCCCAATCATTTCCGTTTGCGCCTGTCCGACCTGAGCTTGGCTAACCGCTTCGGGTCGCTGCCCCCCGCTTTCTACACGCAGCTGCGCCCGACGCCTCTACCCTCACCGTATCTGGTATGCGCGAGTGAGTCGGCCGCCGAACTCATCGGTCTCGACGCTGCAGAATTGGGGACGCCACAATTTGTCGATATCTTCAGCGGCAACGCTGATCTTCCAACCTCGCGTCCGCTGTCGGCGGTGTACTCGGGCCATCAGTTCGGGGTCTGGGCTGGTCAGCTCGGTGATGGTCGCGCGATCCTGCTCGGTGAGGCGCCGTCGCCTGCTTCAGGTACGCTCGAGCTGCAGCTAAAAGGTGCTGGCAAAACACCCTACTCGCGGATGGGCGACGGCCGCGCGGTGCTCCGATCTTCCATCCGTGAATTCCTGTGCTCCGAAGCGATGGCCGCGCTCGGCATTCCGAGCACCCGCGCGTTGTGCGTGATTGGCTCGGACCAGCCCGTGATTCGCGAATCCATCGAGACCGCTGCGGTGGTCACACGCATGTCGCCCAACTTCGTGCGCTTCGGCTCCTTCGAGCACTGGTTCTGGAATGATCGCAAAGACGAACTGAAAATCCTCGCCGATTATGTTATCGCGCGCAGCTATCCTGATCTGGCGGAGGCTGCACACCCCTATCAGGCGTTGCTGCGCGAGGTGACGAAGCGTTCTGCCGAACTAGTCGCGCAATGGCAAGCGGTCGGATTCATGCACGGCGTACTGAACACGGACAACATGTCCATCCTCGGAGAAACGCTGGACTATGGCCCATTCGGGTTCATGGAGGCGTATGATCCATCGCATATTTGTAACCATACCGACCAGCAAGGGCGCTACGCCTACCGCATGCAGCCGCGCATCGTTGAGTGGAATTGCTACGCGCTGGGTCAGGCGATGCTGCCACTGATTGGCGAGGTCGATGCCGTGCACGAGGCGCTATCGGTGTACAAACCGACCTTTGACGAAAAGATGGCTGCCTTATGGCGCGCTAAACTCGGTCTGACCAGTGCGCACGAGAACGATGATCAGCTGCTTCAGGCACTGCTAGGCATCCTCGCTGCCAACCGCGTAGACTTCAGCATTTTTTTCCGTCGACTGTCATCGCTCAAGCGAGACGATTCATCCGCGGATTCTGTACTGACCGATTTGTTCATCGATCGCGCCGCGTTCGTCGCATGGTCAGTACAATATCGACAGCGTTTGGTGATGGAGGCAAGCACGGACGTAGAGCGCGAGCGCGAAATGAATCGCGTGAACCCTAAATTCGTACTGCGGAATCACCTTGCGCATACCGCGATCGAAAAGGCACAGCAAAAAGATTTTTCGGAGGTGAAACGATTGCACCAAGTCTTGCAGCATCCTTTTGATGAGCAGCCTGAGCATGAAGCCTACGCAGCACTCCCACCCGACTGGGCGGGCAGCCTGTCCGTAAGCTGCTCTTCCTGACCACCCTGCGCAAAGAAAACTCATGGACAACAAAAAAGTCATCCGCAGCGATGCCGAATGGCGCTCAATGCTGGAGCCGCTGGAATATGAGGTCACGCGCCAAGCCGCGACCGAGCGCGCCTTTACGGGCCGCTACTGGGACCATCACGAACACGGCGTCTACCACTGTATTTGCTGTGACACTCCGCTATTCGAGTCCGACACAAAGTTCGATTCCGGCTGTGGCTGGCCGAGCTATTTTCGCGCGATTAATCCGGCGCATGTGGCCGAGCGCATCGATCGCAGCCATGGCATGGTGCGTACCGAAATCTTATGCAAGATCTGTGATGCCCATCTGGGTCACGTGTTTCCCGATGGCCCTCCGCCGACCGGACTACGCTACTGCATCAACTCGGCATCACTGAAATTTATTCCCCAGCCATGAGCGCTTACGCATGAAACTGCTGTTCGACCTATTTCCTGTCATTCTTTTTTTCATTGTCTTCAAGATCGCAGGTGCCGATCCCGAGGCGGCACAAGTCGTCGGCAGCCACTATCTGGCTTTTCTGGTAGCTGGCGGGGAGGTCACGCTGAAGCAGGCGCCCATCTTGCTGTCGACCGCCGTTGCGATACTTGCGACCTGCGGCCAAGTACTCTGGTTACTGATGCGCCGCAAACACGTGGACAACATGCTGTGGGTATCGCTGGCAATCATCGTGGTCTTTGGTGGTGCAACGATTTACTTCCACGATGAGCAATTCATTAAATTGAAGCCCACCGTGCTTTACTGGTGCTTCGCAGCCGCCCTACTCGGTGCCCAACTCCTGCTACGCAAAAATCTTATTCGTTCCATGATGGACAAGCAGATGAGTCTGCCCGATACGGTTTGGAATACATTAAACCTCTCCTGGGGTCTTTTCTTTGCGGCGATGGGCGCGTTAAACCTGTACGTTGCGTTCAGCTTCCCCCTGGAAGTCTGGGTCAATTTCAAGCTCTTCGGCTTTATGGGTCTGATGATTGTATTCATTATCGTTCAAAGCCTCTTCCTATCCCGCCACCTTAAGGAAACTGAATGAACCGCCCGGAACGTATCCATGCGCTATTGAGCGCCGGACTGGAGCCGGTCGCGTGCGACCTTGACGACGAATCTCATCTGCATGCCGGCCATGCGGGCGCAGCGTCTGGCGGCGGCCATTACCGGCTACGCCTGGTATCGACCCGGTTCCAGGGGCTGAGCAAGGTCGCTCGGCACCGTCTGGTGTATGATTGCTTGCGCGACATGA
Source organism: uncultured Bifidobacterium sp. (assembly GCA_964642635.1). Classification (GTDB taxonomy): domain Bacteria; phylum Pseudomonadota; class Gammaproteobacteria; order Burkholderiales; family Burkholderiaceae_D; genus Pernthalerella. The sequence continues at coordinate 3,770 of CAZXRS010000173.1, forward strand.
TGACCAAAGATATACATGCGCTTGCGATGACCTTGCTGACCCCTGCAGAGGCTCAGGCCGAAGAATCCGGGACAGCCAGACCTACCTGATTAACCACTCCTACATTCACTCATGAAGAATCTGAAATCTGCATGCCTGCTCGCGCTGATCGCCGTGGCAGTCGCTGTGCCTGCGTCCGCGCAAAATCTTGCCGTCGTCAACGGCAAAGCCATCCCGACCGCTCGCGTTGACTCGATGGTCAAACAGATGGTGCAGCAGGGTCAGAAAGACTCACCCGAAATGCGCGCGATGATCAAGGATGAACTGATCAACCGCGAAGTGCTCGCCCAGGAAGCTGATCGCCAAGGCGTTTCCTCACGTCCTGACATCAAGAGCCAGATTGACCTCGCCCGCCAGTCCATCATCATCCGCGCGCTGGCGCAGGAATTTGTGGCCAAGCACCCGGTCTCCGACGATGAACTGAAGGCTGAGTATGACAAGTTCAAGGGCCAGGCCAGCGGCAAGGAATACCATGCCCGTCACATCCTGGTCGAGAAAGAAGACGAGGCCAAGGCGCTAATCACCAAGCTGAAAGGCGGCGCGAAATTTGACGAGCTGGCTGCGCAATCGAAAGATCAGGGTTCGGCTAAGCAGGGTGGCGATCTCGGCTGGGCACCGCCAGATGCCTTCGTGAAGCCGTTCTCTGATGCGATGGTTGCACTGAAGGCCGGTGAAATCACGCAGACACCGGTACAAACGCAGTTCGGTTACCACGTCATCAAGCTCGAGGAAGTGCGCGACGCTCAACTGCCGGCCTTCGAAGAAGTGAAGGGTCAGATTGCCGAGTCGCTGCAACAGCGCAAGCTGCAGCAGTTCCAGCAAGACCTGAAGAAGAAGGCGAAGATTCAGTAAGCCTGACTGAGTCAAACAAAAAGCGCTCCCTTGGGAGCGCTTTTTTTATGTAGAGGTTCAGACCGCTTAAGCAACCCACTTGCGTGCGTTGCGGAACATGCGCATCCAAGCCGCATCCTCCCCCCAGCCATCCGGATGCCAGGAGTTGATCACGGTGCGGAACACGCGTTCCGGGTGCGGCATCATCACCGTAAAGCGACCATCCGTCGTAGTCACTGAGG
>CAZXRS010000174.1:0-4872 GCA_964642635.1 uncultured Bifidobacterium sp.
GAACCTGTATCTAGCGCTTAGGAGGCACTCGTTCTATCCATTGAACTACGGCGAGGACACGGGTGTGGCGCGTAGCGCAACACGGCTCGAATTATATCGCAGCGGCAGCGTATTCCCGGGACGCTGTGGTGCTGTCTCCTCAACCTGTTCAGTCGGTACAATGGCGTTCTTTTCCCTCTCTTTGCTCACTGCGCGCCTTTCAAGATGGCTGTCATTTCCCTCAGTAATGCCCAACTCGCCTTCGGTCATGTTGCCCTGCTGGATCACGCCGAATTTTCGCTGGAGGCTGGCGAGCGAGTCGGTCTGATCGGGCGTAATGGCACCGGTAAATCCTCGCTGCTCAAGGTCATCGCTGGTGTGGCAAAGCTTGATGATGGCTTGCTGGTGCTGCAGCAAAACTTACGTATTGCCTATGTCGAGCAGGAGCCGCAGTTCGACGGCGGTATGTCAGTATTTGATGCTGTGGCCGGTGGCGTCGACGATATACGCAAGCTGGTCGAAGAATATGATGCGCTGACCTCACAACTCGGGGGCGCTGAAGATGCGGCATTACTTGAACGACTGCATACGGTACAGGGTCAGCTTGATGTAACCGACGGCTGGAATCTGTCTAATCGCGTTGAGACCACCCTGCAGCGACTCTCGCTAGAAGGACAACGCCAGATATCGACACTTTCTGGCGGTATGAAGAAACGCGTCGCGCTCGCTCGCGCACTGGTCGCTGCGCCGGATGTGCTGGTGCTTGATGAACCGACCAACCATCTCGATTTTTCGTCGATCGCGTGGCTCGAAGAATTGCTGTGTGAATTCCGAGGTAGCTTGCTGTTCATCACGCATGATCGCAGTTTCCTTGATAACGTCGCCAATCGTATCGTCGAACTTGATCGCGGGCATCTGCAATCGTATCCGGGTAATTTCAGCGCATATCAGACACGCAAGGCCGAGCAGCTGGCGGTCGAGGCTGTTGAATATGCGAAGTTCGATAAATTTCTCGCACAAGAAGAAGTCTGGATTCGCAAGGGTGTCGAGGCACGTCGCACGCGTAATGAAGGTCGCGTGCGACGGCTGGAGTCGCTGCGTGTCGAGCGCGCTCGACGTCGTGAGCAGCAGGGACAAGTCAAGATGGAAGTCGCCGCAGGCGAGCGCTCCGGCAAGATCGTCGCGGAACTGATCGCGGTAAACAAGGCGTATGGTGAGCGCGCGATCGTAAAGGATTTCAGTGCCACGATCATGCGCGGCGACAAAGTCGGTCTGATTGGTGTAAACGGCGCCGGTAAGACGACGCTGCTGAGACTGATACTCGGTGAGGATGCGGCAGACAGCGGCACCATCAAACAGGGTAGCAAACTACAGATTGCGTATTTTGATCAGATGCGAGAGCAGCTGAACGAAGAAGCATCTCTCTCAGATACGATTTCGCCCGGCAGCGAATGGGTAGAAGTGAATGGTCAGCGCAAGCACGTGATGACCTACCTCAGCGATTTTCTGTTCGCGCCCGAGCGCGCGCGTTCGCCAGTGAAATCGCTTTCCGGTGGAGAGCGGAACCGGCTACTGCTCGCTCGGCTGTTTGCGAAGCCGGCTAATGTGTTGGTGCTGGATGAGCCGACCAATGACCTTGATATTGATACGCTGGAATTGCTCGAACAATTACTCGAGGACTATACCGGTACGGTATTTCTCGTCAGCCATGATCGTACATTCCTTGATAACGTGGTCACGCAGGTGATTGTTGCTGAAGGTGGCGGTCAGTGGCGTGAATATGTCGGCGGCTATAGCGACTGGGAAAGAGTACGCAAGCCCGAACCGGCGCTGGCGGCGAAGGATACGAAAAAATCCGAACCCAAGGCTCCCACGCCGCCGGCCGCGAAGCCGAAGAAGCTATCGTTCAAGGAGCAGCGCGAACTGGAGCAGCTGCCACAGTTAATTGCTGACCTCGAGGCCGAGCAGGCGGATATTGCTACACGACTGGCTGATCCAGACTTGTATCGCAAAGCGCCTGACGAAGCGCAGGCGCTCAATCAGCGCTTCGCCGAGATCGACACCTTGTTAATGGACGCGTTGCAGCGCTGGGAAGCTATCGAGGCGCGCGCGAAGGCGAACGAATCAATTTAATCGACGCAATGCCGCGCGCAGCTCGGGCAGCCTTCGTCTGACGGAGTCCGCGTCGGCTGCTTGCGGGCATTCGTCAAGATAGGCTTCGAGGTCTTGTAGTGCGGCCTGCGGACAATCCAGATTCGCATAGGCGAGGCCTCGGTCGCGTCGTTCGGCGACTTCGTCGGGCAGTAAGAGCACCAGTCGCTGCTGAACGTTCAGGAATTGCTCCCAGTGCGGGTGTTCGGCAAACAGCGATTTCAGATTGCGCAGCATCCTGACCAGAATGGCGCGCGACGATGCATTCTCAAGATAGCTTGCCAGTGGCGGATCGTTTGGCTCCCGACCGTTGGCAAAAAAGGACTCGAGCCTTTCCTCGATATCTTCGCGCGATAGGCTGGCACCATTGAACGGGTCGAGGATGATGTCACCATTTTTTACCGACAGCTTCATCAGAAAATGGCCGGGGAAAGAAATACCTTTAACGTCTAGGCCGATCTGCTGAGCGAGTTCCATGTAGATGACCGCCAGGGAAATCGGTATACCGCGCCGCGTCTCCAGAACCTTGTGCAGGTAACTGTTGTTCGGGTTGTAGTAGTCGTTCAGGTTGCCGCCGAAGCCGAGTTCTTGATAAAAGAAATTATTCAGCAGGCGAAGTTTGGGAATCGGTGCGATGTCCGCTGGCAAACGGCGTCGCAGACGTGCGGCAAATTTGTCGATATCGATCTGGCACGCGGCGAGATCGAGTTCAGGATCGTCATCCTGCGCGATGCTGAGGGCAGCCTCGAACAAGGGTATGTGTGCTTCGTCCCTGACCAGAGACGCGAAATAGTCGAGTGCCTTGATCATCGCCGTTCTGTCCGTTGGTTGTTTCACCCATTAGTGGGATAGACGCCTGAAGTCGCGGAAGCGAAAACCCATGGTGAGCAATGCGCCAAAGTAGGCGGTGGCGCACGCAATAATAATAAGAGACAGTGCACCGATGCGCCGCCAAGGCGTTGCATGCATCGCGATCCAGTCAACCTGTTGGCCGCTCCATAGCGCGACGCCGGCTAGCAGCAATAGCGCGCCGAGTAGTTTGATGAGGAATATTGCCCATCCTGGCTCGGGGCGGTAAATACCCTTCCTGCGTAGCATCAGGTACAGGAATGCGGCGTTCGCCGTCGCGCCCAGTCCGATCGACAGCGCCAGTCCTGCATGGGCTATCCATGGCACGAACAACAGGTTCATCAATTGAGTTGCGACCAGTACGCCGATGCCGATTTTCACGGGAGTGCGGATGTCCTGCTTCCCGTAAAAGCCGGGCGCAAGAATCTTGACCAATATCAGTCCCATCAGACCGACACCGTAGGCCACCAGTGCTCGCGCAGTCATGGTTGCTGACAACGCATCGAATTTGCCGTAATGGAAGAGGGTGGTGGTCAAGGGTTCGGACAAAGTCATCAGCGCAACAGCCGCCGGCATCGCCAACAAGAACGTCAGCCGCAAGCCCCAATCGAGCAGCGACGAGTATTCGGCGGAATCGCCGGTCGCATGGGCCTTGGACAGGCTTGGCAAAAGAATAGTGCCAAGCGCTACTCCTAGCAGGCCCGTTGGCAATTCCATCAGCCGGTCGGCGTAAGACAGCCAGGACACGCTACCGTCGGCGAGATGTGACGCGATATTGGTGTTGATGACCAGACTGATTTGGGCAGCTGATACCGCAAAGGTGGCTGGCAGCATTTGTTTGAGCACGCGACGCACGCCTTCGTCCTGCAACGCACGCCAGGGATTCTTCCCGATATGCGGCAGCATGCCAATCTTGCGTAACGCAGGAACCTGCAGCGCCAATTGCAGCAGTCCACCGATGAACACGGCAATCGCGAGTGCATATACCGGCTGTGCCAACACTGGCGCCAGAAACAGCGCGGCGACAATGAAAGAAATATTGAGCAAGACTGGCGTGAAGGCTGGTACGCGGAACTCGCGCCAGGTGTTTAGGATGCCACCTGCCAGTGCAACTAGTGACATGAACAGGATGTAGGGGAACATAATGCGCGTCATCGTGGTCGACAGCGACATCGCCAGCGGGTCGGACGCGAACCCACTGGCCATCAGCAACACGATGGCTGGAGACAGCACGACACCCAGAATTGACACGGCCAGCAAGACCCAGAACATCACGGTGGCGACATGGTCAGCTAGCACACGCGTCGCTCGGTTTCCCTGCTGGTTCTTGTACTCGGCGAGTATGGGAACGAAGGCCTGCGAAAAAGCGCCCTCGGCGAACAAGCGTCGCAGCAGGTTGGGTATGCGAAACGCGACAAAGAAAGCGTCGGTGTAGACCGAGGCACCGAAAGTCCGTGCGACGAGAAACTCGCGGATCAGACCGGTGACACGTGACAGCAAGGTCATGCCCGACACGGTGGCGAGTGTTCTGTGCAGATTCATGGCAACCGATTATAGCCTCTGGTATCCGGGCGGTTCGCCGAGATGTTTTTATTTAGAAAACAATTTTGGCGTCCGCCTTCTTACGACGGGTAGGTGAGGGAATTTGCTGCCTACGCGAAAACTTGTTATAATCGCGGTCTTTCGAATTTCGCCCGAGGCTAGGCCCCGAGCACCAAGTCAGGACTAACACATGGCAAATACCGCACAGGCACGCAAGCGCGCCCGTCAGGCAGTCAAGCAAAATGCGCATAACTCGAGCCAGCGCTCGACGCTGCGCACGGCAATCAAGGCTGTTCGCAAGGCAATCGACGCCGGCGACAAAGCTGCTGCCGCTCAGGCCTTCCAGACCCA